>CAZPSS010000030.1:0-10087 GCA_964589565.1 uncultured Planctomycetia bacterium | reverse complement strand
GTGCGAATTAATCCCCCCTGCTTTCTTGCGAAAGCAAGAAGGGGGGATAAGTTCGCCCCCCACTGTTTCGTTTTGCTTCGCAAAGCGAAACAAAACGGTGGGGGCTCACTTACCAGCCACCTCCCGCACCGCCGCCGCCGGTAAAACCGCCGCCGAAACCGCCAAAGCCGCCGCTAAAGCCGCCTGAACTTCCGCCTAACCCCCCTCCATACCAGGAGCCTCCTCTTCTCCTGCCTGTGCCCAAAAGCAAGAAACCAAACAGGCCCAGGCGAAAACCAAAGAAAAGGACAAAAAATAGCAAGGTAAACAGGCTTTGAATGAACGAAGCAAGCGGAGATTTCTGAACCGGCCGCACATATTGCTCGGTTAAATCGGATAAATCCTCTATATTTACATTATATTCACGAGCCGCTAAGTCCACAAGGACAATAGCGCCGGCTGAAATCCCCTTAGAAAATTCCCCTTTTTTAAAATAAGGCGCGATGATATTACGATAGACCTTGCTCGCCTCGGCATCGGGAATGGCGCCCTCTAATCCATAACCGGTGGTTATCCAGACTTTTTTGTCTTCAATAGCTGTTAAAAGAAGGATGCCGTTGTCTTTACCGCTCTTGCCGATCTTCCACTGTTCAAATAACCTTACGGAATAATCCTGAACTTCATAGGGCTTGGTGCTCTTTAAAGTAACTACTGCCAGCTCAGCGCCGGTTTTCTGGTCTAAAGCTACGGCCAAAGCATTTAATTTTTGCTCGTCGGAAGGAGTAATTAAACTGGCGAAGTCATTGATATAGCCCCTCGGCGAAGGAAAAGTAAGCTCTTGGGCCGAAAGTAAAGCAGGAAAACAAAAAGATATGATTAATAATGCAAAGGTTGCTTGAGCCTTAAGTCTCATAATTGGTCAACAGCGAGAGCCAGCTTCTGTATCTGGGCGATATATCTCTCGAAAAATACCTCTACGTCCTGCGCGTCTATTTTTTCGTCGTTTTTGCTATCGCGAAGAATAGCCAAAAAGACATCTCTGTCTAAATCAAATTCGGCGCAAAGCCGGTTATAGACTTCTTCTCTTTTAACCGGCGGCGCTTTACCTTTTAATCTGATTAAATTGCGAAAAACAGGGGTAAGCGAAGAAAGGGATTCTTTTAGCAGGGCTTCGATACCTTTTCTCTTCAAGCCTATCTCCAAATAAGCCTGCCTGATTCTAATCAACTTTCCCTTAATCTGCTCTTCGCAAAACAATCTTATATTAGCCGGCTTTATTTCTAAAGGGCCTAAAAGGTCCTCTCCGTAAAGAGTGAGATGATTTTCCTTCATTTCCAGGAATTCAATGGGAAATACATCGGTTGAGGTTTCCATATGTTTGCGCGTAAGAAAAAGGGGTGCGGCAATCTTTTTGTTTATGCCCCTGGATATAGTTTTGAGACTTTTTTGTAAATCCGCAAATCCTAATTTTTCCAAGATAACCAAGAGGGTAATATTGGAGGCCTTATGGACATAATCCGCGCCAACTGCTGCTCCGCAGAGGAAAATAGAAACAATGTTGTCCCGGTGGATTTTTAGCAATTCATTCAAATATGGCTGGATGAGTTTTCCAACTTGCGGATTAAGATTGTCCAAGTTCTTTAACTTTTCCATTTTTTCGCTCCTTAATGAGCCCCTGCTGCTTCGTTTTGCTGCGCAAAAGCGAAGCAAAACAGCAGGGGCGAATTAATCCCCCCTGCTTTGATTTCGAAGCCGAAGGCTGAGAAATCAAGGGGGGATAAACTCAACCATCAGACTTATGTTCGCTAGCGCTCCGTAAGTCTGGGCTTCATTGAAAATTATATGTTAAATTACTAAAATAAGCAATATCTTTTTGTCAGCAAGGCTGGCGAAATTTAACAATTTTAATTGTCCTAAAACCGTTTTTAATTCGCGCGCTTATAAAATAAGCCCAGGGCTTTACCTCATTAGCCGCTGCATCCAAAATCAGATGTCCCGTATAACCCAAGGCTATGGATAAAAGATATATGTTTTTACTAACCGCAAAAGCCGCCCAGAGCAAAATACCAATTTCTATTGCATGAAAAACAAGGTATAACCTTTTAGCTCCGCCTTCTTCTTCCGGCTTCGCAAACTTTTTGCAAGCCCGATAAATCTCTTTAAAGTTGATGCTTTTAAAACCGTGATGGATTGCATGTTCGATAAGGTGGTCGAAATCTATGAGTGTCCCGGTGAGAAAACATAATAATGCGGCAGGCGCAGACTGGGTAAAAAACCACACGCTTACCCCCAGCGGAAGAGATACTATAATATGTCCTGACGGCAGCATATATCATCCTTCATTTTCTATATCTTCTATCTTACGATGTATTATATCACTGCAAGTACAGAAGTGCAAGGCGTTTGGGTTATTTTATCATCATAATGCCCAAAGGTTTCTGTCAAGGCAGCGATAGCTGATGGCTTCGGAGATATGTTCGTTCTCAATTGTTTCCGATTCAGCTAAATCAGCTACGGTGCGGGAGATTTTTAGGACTTTGTGATAGGCGCGCGCGCTCAGACCCAATTCTAAAATAGCCATTTTTAACAGGTCTTGCGCCTCTTTCGTTAACAGGCACAACTTTTCAGTCAGGCGGGCATTCATATGAGCATTATAGCAATATCTAAGCTTTTTTAATCTTTTCTCTTGAATTTTTCTGGCCTTATTTACCCTTTTTCTTACCTCTTGAGAGCTCTCACTCTTATTTTTTGAGGTCATCTGCTCATATTTTAGGCGGGGCACCTCTAAATGTATATCGATTCTATCTAATAGAGGGCCGGAAATCTTAGAGAGATATTTCTGTATTTGATTAGGGGTACAATGACATTGCTTAGAGTCGTCTAAGAAGAAACCGCAAGGGCATGGGTTGCAAGCGGAAATGAGAACGAAGCGCGCCGGATAGGTAGCTGAAGATGCTACTCTTGAGACAGTAATATACCCTGCTTCCAAGGGTTGCCTTAGGGCTTCAAGAACATTGCGCCTAAATTCAGGAAGTTCATCTAAAAAAAGTGCGCCATTATGGCTTAGGCTAATTTCACCTGGTTTGGGATGGGTTCCGCCACCGATTAAAGCAACATCACTGATGGAATGATGCGGCGCACGAAAAGGCCTGCTGGAGACAATAACCTTTCCGTTTGAGATAAGACCGGCTACGCTATGAATTTTGCTTGTTTCCAAAGCCTCTTGAGCTGTCATTTGCGGTAAGATGCCGGGTATGCATTTAGCCAACATTGTTTTGCCTGCTCCGGGTGAGCCGATAAGCAAAACATTATGGCCGCCGGCCGCTGCCACTTCTAAGCCTCTTTTGATATGATATTGGCCTTTAACATCGGCAAAATCAAACTCGTAACTGCCGTTTTCCTGCCAGATAGTTTTTACATTCACTTTTGTGGGGATAATCTCAATCTCATTATTAAGATAACTTACTGTCTGGCCAAGGCTTCCTAATCCCAAAGCTTCTATATCATTAACTACTCCCGCCTCTTTGGCATTATCAGAAGGCAGAAGCAATTGCCTGTAATATGAATTCCTCAAAGCCATAGCCCTGGGCAAAACGCCTGTGATTGGCCTTAAAGCGCCATCCAAAGAAAGCTCTCCACAAAATACTTTACCGTTTAAGGCCTCTTGATTTATTTGTCCGGTAGCAGCTAATATCCCCAGGGCAATAGGCAAATCAAAACAAGGCCCTTCTTTTTTAATATCCGCAGGAGCTAAATTTACGGTAATCTTTCTGCTGGGAAAATTAAGGCCGCAGTTTTTGATAGCCGCTTTAACCCTGTTAATACTTTCCCGCACTGCCGGGTCTGGTAGGCCTACAATTGAAAATCCAGGCAATCCACCTGCTACATCAACTTCTACGGTAACTTTAATTGCTTCTATGCCTACTACTGTGCTGGATATTATTTTCGCTAACATTGCAGCCTCCTTAATGAGTACATAACTTATGGAGCACGAAGTGCGAGATAAGTTATTGTGCGAATTAAAATACGTTTTTAATAAGGTCTATCCGGATTGGAGCGCCAAGGATAATCGAAACTACATCAAACCTGAAATCTCCATCCGGGCGGGCATATTTTTTAATGTAAAACTGGGCAGAGCGTAATAAGTGTTTTATCTTTTCTGCCTTAATCCCCTCTTGCGGCAGGCCAAACTTGCAGGAACTTCTTGTCTTAACTTCAACAAATACTGTGGCCTTTCCCTGGCGGGCGATAATGTCAATTTCTCCAAAAGGGCAGGAAAAGTTTCTGGTAATAATTCTATACCCCTTTTGGCGCAAAAATTGCAGAGCAATCCTTTCCCCTTTCGCTCCTATAATTTGTTTGTATCTTTTCATCTTCGTTATGCCTTTATCTTAACAAAACAGAATGCTTCGTCTAAGCAGGGCTTCTGCGCAGTTTTAACAACTTTATCGCGAAGCCCTGCTTAAGCGAATATCTTCCCGGACTATGCTTGTTGATAGGCCTGCAATACTACTTCATTAAGATGATTTTTGACTTCATCGTTTAAGGCAGCTACGGTCGGATACCATTGGCCATCCTTGCCTGCCTTCTGAGGCATGCCAACAAATAATCCGTTCTTGCCATCAACAATACGCAAACCCTTGATTAAGAACATATCTTCAACCGCTATATCGGCAAAGGCCTTGAGCTTACCATCACCGTCGAACTTGCGCACCTGCTTGACTTCAATGTTGAGCGTAATCATATCTCTCACCCCCTCCCTGAAAATTTTTCTACCCTCACTTATATAGACACAGGAAGTGGGCAAATTCTTGCAAATTATTTTAAAATTCTTTAGGGAGGGTAACGGCTCGAGTTAGGAAAAAATTTGGAAGGTATTGGAAATGCAAGGGTTGGAAGATTATCTTCTTTCTTGTATTCTATCCTGAAAGTCCCGGATTATTCTCTGGGCAGTGCCTTTGTCTTTCTTTCGCCAGGCCTGATAAACCATAATCAGGGTACGGGTGCTGACGGCAGCAAAAATCCACTTCAGGCTGAAGATAATAGTCAAGGTGAGAAACTGGAGGAAATATTTTTTAACCATAAAAGAAAGCGCAAAAGATATAATAGCAAGAATTGTCCACTTATAGCTTAAGATAGGCCTCTTAGGCCCTGCCGGCATAACATTCCTGGCCCGTGAGAGCGCTTCCGGAGAAGGCGCATCAGGGCCGGCCTGCGCTTCCTCCCCTGCCTCCTCTACCAGCTTCAATAGATACAGGCAATGGGAACAGTCAGCAACATGCCCAATAAGCAAATGCTGCTTTTCCCCGCTTAGCCGGCCTTGTGCAAAATCGCTTAATTCCAGCTCAGTGGGGCAACCTTTAGACGATGTATCTTTTTCATTAGTCATTTTGGCCTCTAAATGCCTTTTGATTAACTCCTCAATATTGTTTTTCATGCCAAATTATGCCCTCACTTATATAGACACATCTTGAGCCCTGATTCTTGCAAATTATTTCAAGAAAATCGCTCCGCGATAACCTTTAAGCGATTTTCGCAGTGGTATCCGCTATACTTTCCTATACCATCAAAAAACTTCAAAACCGCCTTTTCTCAACCGCTCTCTCAAGCTCTCTTTGGCCCTTTTTATAATGCTGGATACAGTATTTGCCGGCATTCTTAATATTCTTCCAATCTCATTGTGGGTCTTTTCATGAAAAAAACACAGTTTCAGAATTACGCGCTCCCGCGGCAGAAGGCCGGCTAAGGCCCCTTCCAGCAGCTGATAACGCCTTTCCTGGCCAAACAATTGGGACGAACTGAAATCAGAAGTAGCTATTTTTTCCGGCGTAAATTCCTCTTCTTTGAGCTCTATCGTCTTGTTTCTAAAGAAATTGCGCGCGCAATTCGCTGCTACCATTGCCAGCCATCCAGAAATTTTCTCCCTGTCTCTCACCTGTTTTAATTTCCCGTCTTTCCACAGTAAAATAAATACGTTTTGAAAGATGTCTTCTAAGTCCTGTTGGCTATGCTGATAATTTGTGCGCTTTAATGCCTTTCTTATGGCCCAATATATAAGGCGGGAGTAGCGCTCCACAAACTTATCCCAGGATAGTCTTTCGCCATTAATGCAGCGCTTAACCAGTGTTTGAACATTTAAATCCCGCAACTTTTCTTCCTTACGAAAAAGCACTTAACGGCGCTAAACAAATCAGGATTGTTAGAAGTAATTGCTTTTTACTCACTCTTAATTGCCCTATAAATACCGTAGCCGGCAGCGCCCAGGCTCACTAATCCGGCAAGATTAGCGCAACCGCTCAAGATAAAAGACAGGGCTAAAACAAGCACAACAGTCTTCTTCAATTCCGGGCCTCCTTTCAAAGGAGTTCAGGCTTTATTCAGTTTAGATATCTGCGTCTTTTTGGCTTTAATCTGCTGGTTCAATTTATCTATCTGGCTAAAAAGAGAGGTAAGTTTTGCGGATTCAAGCGGATTCTTCATGGAATGCACCTCATAGACCTTTTTGCCTGTTTGCCTAAAAACGTTTTCTTTCTTTAGATTAATGCTGACGATATCCAACTGAAGCTTACCTAATTTTGAAGCCCGCACAACCTCTTTTTCGCCTTTCTGCGCAAGTTTTAAGGTCCTTTGGCCCAGTAGCTTTAGATTTTTTTTGGCCTCCTGCCAGATATTTGCTACCTCTTTCTGGATATCAACTTTTTTCTTCGCCATCTCCCCTCCCTTTTTTAACCGTGAACCGTGAACCGTGAACCGTGAACTGTGAACTATTTAACCTCCCAACGCTCTACTTTATTCTTGTCAAACCAAATCCAGAGCTCGCTTGGTTGCGCATAATACCAGGCCTCGGAAACATCGGATTTGGAAGTAGCCAGAGGCTGGCCAAACTTCTTAACTATATCGACTTTACTCAAGCCTTTTAAGTCGCCGATGGAAACAGCCGAAAACCTGCCTTTACCCGGCGAGTATTTTTCTAAATGTGCGCAGCTAATTAAAAAAGCTGAAAGCTGAAGGCTGAAGGCTGAAAGCAAAACAAAAACCAATATTTTCCTTCGACCTTTGCCTGCCCGCCGAAGCCTTGGCGTAGGCGGGAGCTTTGAATGCTTCTGAGCTATATTCATCTATTCCTCGATAATGATGGCCTCTACCGGGCAGTCTTCTTTAAGCTTTTTGCAGTCTTCTTCAGAATCGGCCGGTACGGGGTTGGTTTTAACTTTGGCTTTGTCTTCTGCCATAGCGAAAACATCCGGGCAGCCATCAGCGCATAATCCGCAACCCACACAAAGCTCCTCATTTACTGCGGCCTTCATCGTTTTCCTCCTTTCTGTTTTGCTCTTTTTTTCTCCCTCTTACGCATATAAATTTCACCTTTTCTTTTTTCCTGCAAGAGAACATTTTCTATATACCCGGATAACTCTCTTTCAGCTTTTTCTAAAAAACTGCGAAAAAATATCCCTATCCCGTATTGGCTTTTAGGCTCAAAAGAGGCAATGGGCTGGCTTCTGAAGACGACCCCCTTGCAGTTAATTTGCCTGCTTTTGTTTTTTTTCGTTTCAGGAATCTTTATTGCTATATCTAAAGCGGTACCTATCGGAATTTCTTTATCGTTCTGTAAATATGTGCCCAAGAGGCTAATATTTTTAGTCTTAGTTTTTATCTTCTTCCCATTATATTCTATTTTTGCTGCTAAGGCAACGTCGATCCTTTGACGCCTTCTTCTTTCTTTTATGCGCGCCATTCACCTTTTACCTTTCACCTTAATAAATCCTTGAATCCTCCTTTTGCCGAAACCGAATCGACTACATAGCTTAACTCACTGACGTTTTTAAAGAAACAGGGGCCTTTTAGTGTAAATATAATTACGGCCGGTTCGCCTATCCCGGCTTTATAATCCATAAAGACTGCCTTTTCTAATGAAAGCTCTAAGCTGTCGATAAGGAATTTAGGATGTTCCTTTTTGCTTCTTTCGGATTTTTTCGGGACAGCCGAAACGGAAAGAACCTGCGTCGAGGATTCTCTGGGAAGTTTCTCTTTGCTAAAAGTTGGTAGATTAGAGCCTGTTTTTGCGTTTCTAATTATATTGATTTCACTGATGTCGGCTTTTACCCGCCGAAGATGAACTCTTCCGCTTAAGGAGCCCCACAAGTCATATTTAACAAATATTTCTTTAATCCTGCCCAAAGCCTCATTTCTGAATCCGTGTGGATTAAACAAGGTAACTCCCCGGACATATAAACTGCTGCCTAAAATATCCAGGTTTAAATCTTCAATGGATAGTTTCAAGCCTGTAGCTCTAATTGTGGCTTTTTCGATTAAAATCCGGCAAAGAGTATGGCGAAAAAAGGCTGTGATTAATACGCAGAGCAGCATTGAAATCAAAAGGATTTTTACCTGTTTGGGCATTTTAAATGTTTTCCTATACCACGAAATAACTGATACGCGGGAATCTGACGCAGTCCGGCTATCGCAGCGCCCAGACGAATTCTTTCCCAAAATGCCGGGTTTTTGTGTCTGCAAATTCCCCGCTGCGAATGTAGGATAAAGTCGATTAAATGCTCAATTTCGCAAGAAACAGGTTTTGTTCGCAGCTGTCCAATTGCCTGCTTTACGTTAAGGCCGGATTTATAAAGCAGTTTAAAGGCGTTTTTTATCTGAGCGCGGGAATAGGCGGAGAAATTCGCCCGCCTTAGGCCCACGGAATTTACAGCCCAAACAGCGGAATCTCCCTTAACAAGCATATAGGGCGGCACATCTCTGGCTACGCGGGCCAACCCTCCAACCATAGAAAATTTCCCTATGCGGCAGAATTGATGCACTGTAACATTACCTGAAATAAAGGCATAGTCTTCAACAAGCGCATGCCCTGCTATAAGGGCGCCGTTGCAAATTGTAACATTATTGCCAATAACGCAATCGTGAGCTATGTGCGAGAAGGCCATAAGGTAGTTATCATCGCCTATAGTTGTTGCGCCTTGAGGGTGGCTTGAACGATGCAGGGTAACATACTCTCTAAAGATATTTCTGCGGCCGATAATCAAGCGGCCGGATTGGCACAAACTTGCGCGTATCTGAGGCAGATGCCCCAAGACTGCTCCGATATGAATTTGGCAATCCTCGCCGATAGTGGTGTGGCTTAAGATATGGGCATGGGAATGGACTTTTACCCCTCGGCCGATTTTGACATTCTCTTCAATAACTGCGTAAGGGCCAACCTCTATATCCCCGGACAATTCTGACTTTTCGCTGACAACCGCAGTAGGGTGGATATTTGAGCTCATCGGTCTCTTTCCCAGAGGCTGGGTTTCTTTTTAAGCAGGCCCAGAAAAACCTTTACAATATGGGCGTCGAGTTGATTGCCGCAGGCATTCTTTAACTCTGATATAATTACATCTTCCGGAAGAGGTTCTCTATAAGGCCTTTCGGAATTCATCGCATCAAAACTATCGGTTACCGCTAAAATCCTTGCCCCTAAAGGGATTTCCTGGGCTTTGAGTCCATCGGGATAGCCCTTGCCGTCGAATCTTTCGTGATGATGGCAAATCATTTCTTTTTCTTTTGTTAAGAACTTCAAAGGCTCAAGTATCTCTGCGGCCCTTTGGGGATGTTTCTTAATGGCCACCCATTCTTCTTCGTTAAGTTTATCGGGTTTATGCAAAATAACGTCGCTAATGCCGATTTTGCCGATGTCATGTAAAATTCCCGCGCGTTCAATTATTCGGCGCTCCTCTTCCGAAAGCCCTAACTCTTGCGCGAGTTCTACGGCGCATTTGGTAACTCTCTTTGAGTGGCCGCGCACATAGGGGTCTTTTGCTTCTTCAGTCAAGACTAAAGTAGTGATGGTGTCAAGCTCTGCATGCTCAAGCTGCTCCTTGGCCTCAATTAAGGCCGTATTAATACCCTGTAACCTATGTCTGTCTTTGAGCTCTTGAATCCAAAGATAACCCACAAGGGACAAAACTACTCCCAGAAGGACCTCGTTGGATACTATGCTGGCTTGCGGATATCGGCATATGGCGTAAAGATGAAAAAAGGTCAAGAAAAAGATAATCGCCACCAACCACAGTTTGAATGTATTGCTTATACTACTTGTTTTATTTTGCTTGTCAGTCAT
>CAZPSS010000029.1:0-10195 GCA_964589565.1 uncultured Planctomycetia bacterium | reverse complement strand
TTAAAAATAAAGAACAAATATAAAGAAACTTAACAAAAACATATTATACGAGGAGGCGTTTTAATGGAAGCACAGGTTAAAGTTGATGTAGAGATGGCAAAAAACCTCGGGCTTACCGAAGAGGAGTTTAGTGAGATAAAGAAACTGCTCGGCCGGGTTCCGAATTTTACGGAGCTGGGCGTCTTTTCAGCGATGTGGTCGGAACATTGCAGTTATAAGAATTCACGCAAGTTATTTAAACTGTTTCCCACCAAAGGCAGGCAGGTACTGGTGGGCGCAGGCGAAGAAAACTCCGGAATCGTTGATATCGGGGACGGGCTGGGAGTTGCCTTTAAGATAGAATCGCACAATCACCCCTCGGCGGTAGAGCCCTTTGAGGCCTCAGCCACAGGTATCGGCGGATGCCTGCGGGATATATTTACCACCGGCGCAAGGCCTGTTGCCGGCTTGGGGGCGCTCAGGTTCGGCAGCCTCGATAACGAAAGAGTCAAATTCCTGTTTAAAGAAGTGATAAGAGGCTTAGCTCATTATGCCAATACCGCCAAAGTGAATGCGGTCGGCGGAGATAGTTATTTTGACGAAAGTTATGAAGGAAACCCCCTGGTTAATGCCTTTGTTGTAGGAATTGTAAAACATAAGGATATTGTCAGAGGCGCGGCCTTCGGAGCGGGAAATCCCGTATATTACATAGGAGGAGATACGGGAAGAGACGGTGTCGGCGGGGCAAGCTTTGCCTCCAAGGAGATTACCGAGGAATCCGGCTCCGACACAGGCGCGGTTGCCATAGGCGACCCTGAGCTGGGCAGGCGTTTAAGAGAGGCGTGCCTTGAATTGATAGAAAAGGGGCTGGTCGTGGGGATGCAGGATATGGGCGCAGCCGGACTTACCTGCTCTTCCTGCGAGACGGCCTCAAGGGGTGAAACCGGAATTGAAATAGACGTCGCCTTGGTTCCCCAGAGGGAAAAAGGGATGACCCCTTATGAAATCCTCTTATCCGAATCTCAGGAGAGGATGCTGGCCATCTTAAAAGAGGGCAAAGAAAAGGCGGCCCTGGATATATTGCAGAAGTGGAATATCAATGCGGTAAAAATCGGCAAGGTAACGGATGATAAAATGATGCGGGTCAGGGAAAAGGGCGTGGTGGTCTGCGAGGTTCCCGCAGAGGCCCTGACGAAAAAGGCGCCTCTTTATGACAGAGAAGTTAAAGAGCCCGCCTACCTGAAAGAGGCGCAAAAGTTGGCCCGCGAATCCTTGAAAGAACCCGATGACTTGAATCGGGTGTTGTTGCAATTACTCGATTCTCCCACTATTGCCAGTAAAGAATCGGCGTACAAAAGTTTTACCGCTATCGATAAAGATGAAGTGATAGCGGGCGCGGGTTCCGACGCGGCTGTGGTTAAAGTCAAGGGCACCAACAAGGCCTTAGCAATCAGCGTAGATTGCAACGGCCGCTATTGCCATCTGAACCCCTATAACGGCGCGATGATGGCGGTGGCGGAAGCAGCCAGAAATGTAGTTTGCGCAGGCGCAAGGCCCCTGGCAATCACCGACGGCCTGAATTTCGGCAATCCGATGAAACCGGAAAATTACTGGCAGTTCCAGAAGTGTATAGAAGGGCTTTCCAGGGCATGCAGCGTCCTGAAGACGCCGGTTATCAGCGGCAACGTCAGTTTCTATAATGAAAACCCCAAGGGGGCGGTAGACCCCACCCCGATGGTAGGAATGGTAGGGTTAATAAAGGATGCGGATAAATACGTTACGCAGGACTTTAAGAACGAGGGCGATTTAATAGTGCTTCTGGGCGAAAACAGGGCTGACCTTTCGGGCAGCGAATATTTATATTTAGTTCACAAACAGAAGAAGGGTAATCCGCAGATAGACATAGAGAAAGAAAGGGCTGTTCAGGAAGCTGCTCTTTCGGCGATTGAGTCGGGTATTATCAATTCCGCCCACGATTGTTCCGAAGGCGGACTGGCGGTAACGCTGGCGGAATCCTGTATTACAAACGCCGGCCGGATGCTGGGCGCGGTGGTAAAATTAGACGAGTTGAAAAACAGCGATATAAGGCTCGACGAAATCCTCTTTGGCGAGGCGCCTTCCAGAATAGTGGTTTCGCTGGGCAAAGACAAGTTAAGCGCCTTAGAAGAGATAGCCGGCAAACACTCGGTTCCCTGTCGAGTGCTGGGCAATGTCAGCGGCGCAAACCTCACAGTAGAATTTCAAGAGAAGCCGCTTATTAATCTTCCGTTGGCCAAATTAAGCGATACCTGGAGGAAGGCAATTCCCAGAAGGCTGGAAAAGTAGATAACCTTATAACGTCATTGCGAGCGAAGCGAAGCAATCTCAAGAAGGGATTACTTCGGCGCTTCGCGCCTCGCAATGACGAGGCAACGACGAAGGAGTAAAAAATGCGGACGGTAAAAGTAATTCCCTGTTTGGATATTAAGGACGGGCGAGTGGTTAAGGGCATAAAGTTTGTTGACTTAAAAGATGCCCGCGACCCGGTGGAGGCAGCATGGGCTTACTGCGCCGCCGGCGCAGATGAGCTGGTTTTTTTGGACATCGCCGCTTCCGTGGAAACAAGGGCTACGCGCCTGGATTGGGTGAAGAAGGTAAAAGAGGTAACCTCGGTGCCTTTTTGCGTAGGCGGGGGCATCAGAGATTTAGAAGATATGCAGGCCCTTTTCGATTTGGGGGTGGATAAAGTCTCGATTAATACCGCCGCAGTTAAAAATCCCGCTTTAATTAAGGAAGCGAGCGAGAGGTTCGGCAAAGAGAAGATTGTTGTGGCTATTGACGGCAGGAAAAATCCTCCTGCAGGCGCCTCCCCAAGATTAGAAGTCCTGATTATGGGAGGAGAAGAGCCCACAGGTAAGGATGTGGTTGAATGGGCAAGGCAGGTTGAGCAATTGGGCGCGGGAGAAATCCTTTTGACCAGCAAAGACGCCGACGGCACAAAAGACGGATACGATATTGAAATGACCAGGAGCGTAGCGCAGGCCGTCTCCATCCCTGTTACCGCCTCAGGCGGGGCAGGGCGGTTAGAGCACCTTTATCGAGCAGTAACCGAAGGCAAGGCGGCCAATGTGCTATGCGCTTCGGTATTTCATTTCGGCGAAATCACCATCCCTCAGGCAAAACAATACCTGGGGGACAAAGGCATCCCGGTTAGAATTAAGTCATAAGAGAACTTAGTACCGTTTTCCATTTCAATCGGGAAAGTGCCCTAAACTCAATCGGGAAAGTGTCCCCATGTGTGGTATATTCGGAATTATCGGACATAAGGATGCGGCCAGGCTTACGTATCTCGGCCTCTACGCCCTGCAGCATCGCGGCGAAGAAAGCGCAGGGATAGTTGCGTATGGCGGCAGAAGGGCAAGGCTTCATAAAGGCATGGGGCTGGTGGGTGATGTCTTTAACGAAAAGGCAATCAAGTCCTTGCGCGGCGATTTGGCAGTCGGCCATACGCGTTATTCTACCACCGGAGCAAGTTCCGCAAAAAATATCCAGCCGTTTTTAGTAAGCCACAGAAAAGCTCATATTGCCATCGCTCACAATGGCAATCTTACCAATACTCTCAAATTGCGCCAGGGCTTGGAAGAGAAAGGCTCTATTTTTCAAACCACAATGGATTCGGAACTCATCGCCCACCTTTTAGTTAAGTCAAAGAAGAAAAATGCACAAGAAAGTGTTATTGAAGCACTATCCCAACTCGAAGGGGCATATTCCTTGGTCTTAATGTTAAATGATTTATTGATTGGCGCAAGAGACCCTTACGGTTGGAGGCCGCTATGCTTAGGCAAACTTGATGGGGGATGGGTTTTAGCCAGTGAGACCTGCGCCCTGGATTTAATTCGCGCCGAATATGTTAGAGATATCGAGCCGGGCGAGATTGTATTTATCGATAAGAATGGATTGAAGTCGGTCAAGCCACACCCCAAAACCAGACACGCATTCTGTATATTTGAGTATGTCTATTTTGCCCGGCCGGATAGCAATATATTCGGCAAAAATGTGTACTTAGTGCGCAAACGCTTGGGAAGACACCTTGCCCGCGAGTGCCCCGTAGATTGCGATTTAGTTATGCCTGTTCCGGATTCGGGAAATTACGCTGCGCTGGGTTTTGCCGAAGAATCCCGCATTCCTCTGGAGTTAGGTTTAATCAGAAACCACTATATCGGCAGGACCTTTATTCAGCCTTCGCAGCACATTAGAGACTTTCGCGTGCGGGTAAAACTCAATCCCGTAAAGGATGTTCTTAAAGATAAACGCATAGTTATTATCGAAGATTCCATTGTGCGCGGCACCACCAGCCGGGTAAGAGTAAAGACACTACGCGAAGCCGGAGCGAAAGAGGTGCATATGCGCGTGAGCTGCCCGCCTTTAAGATTCCCTTGTTTCTACGGAATTGACTTCCCCACCAAGAAAGAATTGATTGCCTCAAGCCATAGCTTAGAGTGGATAAGGAACTTTATTAACCTGGATAGCCTGGCCTATTTAAGCCTTGAGGGCATGCTGGAAGCGATGTTATTGCCTAAAGAGGAATTCTGCACCGCCTGTTTTAATGGAGCATATCCTGTTAAACCTGTAAAAAGGTTATCTAAAAATATATTAGAGAAATAAAACCTCGCCCAGAGCAAATTTTCTCCTTACTCTCCTCAGAGAGCACCCCTTGGAATAAATAAACCTTGCCCAAATATCTAAGAATGGATATAATATGGCATAATATAGAGCAACACTATAATGGCAGAGGCTTATTATTATGCAAAAACCAGAAATATACAGTAAAGAAATTGATAAGGTTTCGAAGCTAAAGACCCCTAAAGAACTTTTTACTTTTTTAAAGAGTGAGATAACTGTTCTTTTTGAAATAAGTTCTTTTAAAATATTTGTTTTAAATGATTCAGAAAGCGAGTATGTTCTTAAGAAGAATATCGCCGAGGGAAAAGATATATCTATGGTTGCCGGGGATACAAAACTCGCTTTAGGAGACCCTATTATAAAACATTTATTGGATACAAAAAGAGCCGTCTCAATAAAAGAGGTCGATGAGAATACCGATGTTGCCTTAACGGAAAACAGACGAGCTTCTTTATCTTTACTAAGAGATAAATTGATTGAATTAGGAGGCGAAGTTTGTGTGCCGGGCTTTGTGCAAGATAAGCTGCTAAGCGTATTCATCTTGGGCAAAAAGACATCGAAAGAGGAATTTTCCGAGCCAGAGATAGGCCTGCTCTCTTCATTAACGGCGCAATCCGCAAAAGTAATTTATAACTTCAAATTACTGAGAAAACAGGTAGAGCTTTTTGTCGACTCTATACGCAAGATAAATAATGCCCTGGAGGCCAAAGATGTTTATACAAGAGGCCACTCCGACAGAGTTGCCCGGTTTTCTGTAGTCGTCGGCAAGAAACTTCACGATGAGCTTGATGGCATTCCTTACGGCGAAATACCCCTGTATTATGCTGCCGAGCTTCACGATATAGGCAAGATAACTCTTTCCGACAGCGTGCTTAAAAAGGAAAAAGGCTTAGATGCTAAAGAATGGGAGGAAATGAAGAAGCATCCTCTCGAATCTGTGAAAATAATTGAACCTTTGAAGAAGTGGTTCGGGGAGGCGATACTTGAGGGTGTCCTTTGCCATCATGAGAACTATGACGGTAGCGGTTACCCTTACGGAAAAAAAGGAGACGAAATAAATATCCTGGCCAGGATAATCAGGGCGGCCGACTCTTTTGATGCCATGATTACCGACAGGCCGTATAGAAAAGCGTTAACTCATCACGAGGCAATTTCGGAACTTAAAGCCGGCCGGGGCACAAAATTCGATCCTCAAGTAATAGACGCATTTTTAGAGGCATACAAGCAAGGCTTATTTAAAGACATATTTTTCTCGCAGCTGAAAGGCGAAAGTTAAAATAAGATTTAAAGTGGTGATATTAGATGGAACAAAAAGGACCAGAAAAAAGAAGGCATATTCGGGTGGGAGAATCGTTGCTGATTAGTTATGCAGTGATTGATGCGGCGCAAAAACATTGGAAATCAATCACTAAGAATATCAGCGGAGGGGGAATAAAGCTTCCTCTTAAAGAGGAACTTGCGGTTGGGTCATTATTAAAAGTAGAATTAGAGTTGTTAAAAGAGAAAAAGAGAATTCGGCTTGAGGCAAAGGTTATCTGGGTAAAACCTAATCCTGAGGATAAAAATTTTCCTTATGAGGCAGGTATAGAGTTTGTTAATATTGGCTTTGCAGAGCGCACGATGATAAGCAATTGCGTCCAGTATCTAAATAGAGCTGAATTGCTTAAGAAGTTTCCCCGCTAAATTTGCTAGAAATAGGAAGGAGGCAGTAAAGATGGCGCAGATAAGGATTGAGAGACCGAGCGAAGAGAAACTAAAAGAATTAGGCGTCTCCAGTTGGCCGATATGGGAGAAGGAGGTATCCAGGTTTGACTGGCATTATGATGAGCAGGAGACCTGTTATCTGCTTAAAGGCAAAGTAACAGTTACGACAAAAGAGGGAAAGTCGGCCAATTTTGGCGCAGGAGATTTGGTGGCCTTCCCTAAAGGGTTAAGCTGCGTCTGGGATATTCAGCAGGCGGTAAAGAAACATTATAAGTTTGGATAAATAATTTAGCTGGCAAAAGGGCGGGAGGAGCTTTTCGGCAATAGTATATAAGGAAGATGCATTTGATAGAATTTGAGACAAAAATATTAGATATAATTCCGAGAACCAATAATGTTAAAAGTTTCCGCTTTGGAATAAAGGAAGGCGTAGACTTTAAGCCGGGACAGTTCTTTTTTGTTACTATAAAAGTCGATAATGCTGAAAGAACAAAACATTTTTCTTTTTCCAATTCTCCTACGGAGAAAGGGTATGTGGAATTTACCAAAAGGATAACCGAAAGCGAATATTCGAAGGGCTTGGAGCGATTGAAGATTGGCGATTGGGCGAAGTTAAAGATGCCATACGGTTCTTTCACATTTACAGCAGAATTTGAAAAGATTGCCTTTCTTTCCGGAGGCATAGGAATAACACCGATAAGAAGCATTTGTAAGTATGTTGCGGATAAAGGCCTTTCTACGGATATAGTTTTACTTTATGGCAACAATAAAGAAGAAGATATCATATTTAGAGAAGATTTAGGCCGGATGGCTTCGGCCAATAAAAATATCCGTATTGTTTATACACTGACTTCTGCGGATGTAAATAAAGAAAAATGGCCCGGCAGAAGCGGTTATATAGATGAAAAAATGATAAAAGAAGAGATTGCCGATTATAAAGAGAGAGTTTTTTATATCTGCGGCCCGCCAAAGATGGTAGAGGCTTTAACCAATATCTTGAAGGATAGATTAGGCGTTGGCGAAGATAGACTTAAAATAGAGAATTTTACAGGATACTAACCCGGCGAAGGTATATTTTCCGGTTTAATTTCCCCGGCTAATATGGTAAAATGGTGCTGATATGATAAGGATAGAGAATTTAACTGTAAAGGTATCGGGCAAGGAAGTCTTGACCGACATAAATCTGGAGATTAAGAAAGGCGAAACTATTGCGCTGCTCGGCCCTAACGGCTCGGGCAAGACTTCCCTTCTTATGGCCATCATCGGCTTCTCTAATTATAAAGTTACGCAGGGAAATATTATATTTAGAGGCAAAAGAATTAATGGCCTAAGCATTGATGAACGCGCCCGCTTGGGTATAGGGGTGATGTTTCAAAGGCCGCCGACCATAAGAGGGGTAAAGATAAGACAGATGGTGGACTTGATAAAGCAGGACGATTTCGATACCGATAAAGAGGCGGGGGAGCTTAACTTAAAAGAATTCCTGGATAGAGACATAAATTTAGGATTCTCCGGCGGAGAGATAAAGCGCTCGGAATTGCTGCAACTTCTGGCCGGCGCCTCGCGGCTCAGCCTTTTTGATGAGCCGGAGTCGGGAGTGGACCTGGAAAATATTGCCCTGGTGGGCAGGATTATGAACCGGATACTGAGTAAAAATAAAGATAACGCGGCCTTAATCATTACACATACAGGCTATATATTGGACTATGTAAAGGCTGATAAAGGCTGTATCTTAGTGGGGGGGCGGCTTCACTGTATGGGCGAGCCTAAGGAAATATTAGAGACAATAAAGAAACACGGTTATGAATGGTGCGTAACATGCGAAAGAGAAAAACCGGGAAGAAGATCCCACAAGCCGGAAAAATAAATATCCCATCCTATAAATCCAAGGCCAGGCCCTTGGCCTATCTGGAGGACCTTACGAAAGTCAGCTCTGACCAGAAGAAGAATATGCTTTCCGCCGGAGTCGACCTCTCGCAAAAGAGGCGCTCAGGGACATATCTTCAGATGGACCACAGCGTAGTGCATTCAGAGAGCCTTTATCCGGGCCTTGAAGTAATGAGCACGACCGAGGCAATTAAAAAATATGAGTGGGTGGATAACTATTTCTGGAAGGTGGTCCCGGTCGACACTGATGAATTTACCAGGCAGGCGCGACGCCAGCCCCATCACGGTTATTTTTTAAGGGCGCTTCCCGGAGTCAAGGCGGCATATCCTTTGCAGGCGTGCCTGTTCATCAACGCTCACAACATAATTCAGAACGTCCACAATATAATAATTGCCGAAGAGGGCTCGGACCTGCAGGTTATTACCGGCTGCGCCACAGCCAGCGATGTGCGCCGGGGCCTGCATATCGGCGTCTCCGAATTTTATGTAAAGCGCGGCGCAAAATTGACCTTTACTATGATTCACAACTGGGCAGAGGATGTATCTGTGCGGCCGAGGACCGCGGCCTTGGTTGAGGAAGGCGGCGCATTTTTGTCCAACTATATCTGCCTTAAGCCCGTTAAGGACCTACAGATGTATCCGAAGGCGGAGCTGGTAGGACGCGGTGCTTTTGCCCGATATAATTCTATTCTCTTTGCCCATCCCGGGGCGCATCTGGACGTAGGCTCGCGGGTAATATTGAAGGCAAAAGACGCAAAGGCCGAAGTGCTCGCCCGGGCAGTGAGTGCCGGCGGAGATATTATCGCCAGAGGCCATTTAAAAGGAGAGGTAGCCGGTATCAAGGCCCACCTGGAATGCCGCGGCCTGATGGTGGCCGAAAAAGGCCTGATCCATGCTATCCCCGAGCTTGAAGGGACTGTCGAAGGAGTGGATATGTCTCACGAAGCAGCGGTGGGCAAGATTGCTCAGGATGAAATAGAATATCTTATGTCGCGCGGCTTAAGCCAGGGTGCGGCCCAGTCAGCCATTGTCAGAGGGTTTCTGGATACGTCCATAATGGGCTTGCCCGCTGCGCTGCAAAAAGAGGTGGACACGGCCATAACCTCCTGCGAAAAAGAGGTATTTTAAATGACGCTGATATATATTTTATCTGCCACAGTGCTGGTTAGCCTTATTTCATTAATCGGCATTTTTACTCTGGGAGTAAAGACAAAGACGTTTGATAAGATCCTGGTTTTACTTGTCGGGTTTGCCGCCGGCGCATTAATCGGCGGCGCTTTCCTACACCTTCTGCCCGAGGCGCTGGAGAGATGCGGATGCGACCTTGTATTCTTCTACACCCTCATCGGCTTCACTGTCTTCTTTTTGATGGAAAGGTATCTTTATTGGAGGCACTGCCACGAAGGCGTATGCGATATACACACCTTTACGTATCTGAATTTAATCGGCGACGGGGTGCATAACTTTACCGACGGCCTGATTATAGCGGCCGGTTTTGTTACCGATTTGAGATTGGGCATAGTTACTACGCTGGCGGTTATCTTTCATGAGGTCCCTCAGGAGATGGGGGACTTTGGGATTCTGGTTTATGGGGGCTTTAGCAAGTCAAAGGCGCTTTTCTTTAACTTTATATGCGCGCTTACCGCCGTATTGGGCGCTGTTATAGGATATATCCTATCCGGCATCACGGAAAATTTCTCTTTATTTCTGATTCCCTTCACTGCCGGAGGTTTTATCTATATCGCTGCCTCGGATTTGATACCCGAGCTGCATAAACAAAAGGATAGCAAAAGGGCAAATGCTGCCTTTGTCGCTTTTATCTTAGGCCTTGTCTTCATGGCCCTGGCTAAACTTGTGGCATAAAATTATATATAAAAATAGAAAGTTAGACTGGGGGGTGGAAAATAAAAGTAAAAGGCAGCAGAACAGAAAAAAATCTTCTGGCGTCGTTTGACGGAGAGTC
>CAZPSS010000028.1:0-10661 GCA_964589565.1 uncultured Planctomycetia bacterium | reverse complement strand
TTTGTTTCGCTTTTGTGAAGCGAAGCGAAACAAAACGAAACAGTAGGGGCTCATTAAAAGGAGGTGTGAAGCGAAGATGACCAAGAAGGAGATAGTTATAAGGGTTGCTGAAGCGACTAAGATTAAGCAGGTAGATGTAAAAAAAGTAGTCCAGAGGACGCTTGATGAGATTGCCGCGGCCTTGACCAGAGGAGAACGGGTGGAGTTGAGAAACTTCGGAATTTTTAAGGTTAAGTCCAGACGCGGTAGAACAGGAAGAAACCCCCGCACGGGAGAGGCAGTTCCGGTGCCGCCAAAAAAGGTGGCTGTATTTAAGCCGGGTTTGATTATGAAACAAGAGGTAAAATAGGAAAGGAAGGATTAAGAAGATGTCTGTGAAGGGTAAGGTAAAGTGGTTTGCTAACTCCAAAGGCTATGGTTTTATTACACAGGAGCAAGGCCCGGATGTATTTGTCCATTTTTCTGCCATCCAGGGTGAAGGTTTTAAAAGTCTGCAAGAAGGGGATGAGGAGGAATTTGATATCGCACAAGGCGAAAAAGGACCTCAGGCGGAAAATGTAAAGAAGGTATGAAAATAAGCGCAATTAGAGGGACAAAAGATATCCTGCCGAAAGATTGCGAAGTATGGCGTTTTATAGAAGAGAAGGCTAGACAGCTATGCGAAGTTTACGGCTACCGCGAGATTCGCACTCCTCTTTTGGAAGAATCACGGCTTTTTACGCGCAGTATCGGCAAGGCTTCCGATATCGTGCGCAAAGAAATGTATTCTTTCTTAGACCGCAAAAAAAGAATGCTTTGTTTGCGTCCGGAGGCTACTGCTTCGGTAGTCAGGGCTTATTTGGAACACGGTTTAGACAAAAGCCTAAGTCTGGCTAAATTTTATTATTTTGGCCCGATGTTCAGGGCAGAAAGACCGCAGGCAGGGAGGCTTCGCCAATTTCACCATATCGGGGTAGAGACCATCGGCTCGAGAAGCCCTTATTTAGACGCAGAGGTAATCTCGCTTGCGGTAAAGCTCCTTCAAAAAATAGGAGTAAAAGGCTTTACTCTGCAGATAAACAGCATTGGCTGCCGTCCCGACAGACGAAGATATAAACTTACTTTAAGGACGGCCTTAAAGAATAAGTTAAAGCTTTTATGTTCGGATTGCCATAGTCGTTACAAGGTAAATATCTTGCGCATCTTTGACTGCAAGAATGAAACCTGCAAAAGGCTCACCCGCCAGCTCCCTTCGATAGTTGATACTCTTTGTCGGGAATGCGCAGAGCATTTCCAGAAGGTTGAGCGAACCTTAAATTCTTTAAATATTTCTTATGTGCTTAATCCTTATTTAGTGCGCGGGCTTGATTATTACACCAAGACCTGCTTTGAACTGGTTCATCCGCGATTAGGGGCTCAGGATGCCTTAGGGGCAGGAGGAAGATATGATGATTTAGTTGGTGACTTAGGCGGCCCGGAAAAACCTGCCGTAGGTTTCGCCTTGGGCATTGAGCGGGTGATTGGTTCCTTAACTCCTTTGGAATTTGAGCCCTCTACTAAATCTTCTCCCTGTGTTTATATCGCTACCATTGGAGAGAAAGCGAAGCAAATGGCTTACAAGCTCCTGCAAACTCTGCGGGCACAAGGCATTTCTTCGGAAACAGACTATCAGGATAGGTCTTTAAAAGGGCAGATGCGCCTGGCCGATAAATCGGGATTCAGGTATGTGGCCATTTTAGGCGAAGAGGAGTTAGAAAAAGAAATAATCATTTTACGGGATATGCAAAATAAGAGTCAAAAAGAGATTAAGATTGATGAGCTGGTCGAAGGATTAAAATAATGCTACGCACCCATAACTGCGCAGAGTTAAACGAAAAACATATCGGCGAAAATGTAACGCTTTGCGGCTGGGTTCACCGCCGCCGTGACCACGGAAATCTGGTTTTCATTGACCTGCGCGACAAAAAAGGTTTAACCCAGATAGTTTTTTGGGGCAAAGAGCTTCTTAAGAAAATTACCGATTTAAGGGCGGAATATGTAATACAGGCATGCGGAAAGGTTAATCGCCGGCCTAAAGGAACGGAAAATCCCAAAATCCCAACCGGCTTAATCGAAGTTGCTGTTTCTGAATTTGAAATCTTGAATCCTTCGAAAACCCCGCCCTTTGAAATCGCCAAAGACACAGAGGCAACGGAAGAGGTTAGATTCACCTTGCGATATCTGGACCTGAGAAGGCCGGGGCTGAGCCGGAAACTTGCCTTAAGACACAGGATTATCAAAGCTATGCGGGATTTTTTAGATGCGCAGGAATTTATTGAGGTGGAGACGCCTCTTCTGACTAAAAGCACACCTGAAGGGGCAAGAGACTATTTAGTTGCCTCGCGTTTAAATCCGGGTAAATTTTATGCCCTCCCCCAATCTCCGCAACTGTTTAAACAGATTTTGATGATTGCCGGTTTAGAGAAATATTTTCAGATTGCTAAATGCCTGAGGGATGAAGACCTGCGCGCAGACAGACAACCGGAATTTACCCAGCTGGACATCGAGCTCTCTTTTGTTGAGGAAGAAGATATTTTTTCGCTTATTGAAGAATTATTGAAATATATCTTTGCTCAAGCTCTGAATATTTCCCTAAGAACCCCCTTTCCCCGCTTAAGCTACTGCAGCGCGCAAGAAAAATACAAGACCGATAAACCGGATTTAAGAGCCGGCAAAAAAGAGGAGTTTAAGTTTGTCTGGATTAAGGAATTCCCGCTTTTTAAATATAATCAGGAAGAAAAAAGATGGGAATCGGAGCACCATCCTTTTACCGCGCCCAACAAGGGCGACCTATCCAAAGACTTAAGTAGAGTCGGCGCCCGGGCCTATGATTTAGTGCTTAACGGAGTAGAAATCGCTTCGGGCAGTATTAGAATCCATCAAAGAGAGCTTCAGGAAAAAATATTTGATATTCTAAAAATAAGCAAGAAGGAGGCGGATGAGCGCTTTGGCTTTCTATTGCGGGCTTTAGATTATGGCGCGCCTCCTCACGGCGGAATTGCTCTGGGGCTGGACAGATTCATTGCTCAATTGAGCGGCGACACAAGCATAAGAGAAGTAATCGCCTTTCCCAAGACCCAGAAAGGGATTTGTCCTTTAACCGGCGCGCCGTCGCCGGCATCTAAAGAGCAGCTTAAAGAGTTAGGATTGAGCATCAAAAGATAAATTGTTGAATTGTCAAATTGCTAAACTGTTAAATGGCTAAAAAGTCTGCTAAATCAAAAAAACAATGTAACAATGTAACAATGTAACAGTGTAAAAAGGAGGGAAGCTAAGATGAAAAAGATTTTTTGGGTAGCAGCTTTCGGATTTGTTTGCATCCACTTAGCCGGATGTTCAAGCTGGGTTGTGCGTACTTCAGAAGTACGTAAGCCGCGTCTGGATCAGGAGATTTCGGGAAATCGCGGTTTTATTTTCGGCAAGCCCTCCGCCGCAGCGAAAGAGCCGGTTTTTAAAGAGAGAAAGACATATAGAATTGAGATAGAAGTGCCGCAGTGGAAGCGGAAAGAAAAGTCCGCGCCGCAAAAGTTAGAACCTGCTGCTTCTGCGCCAAAAGAAGATAATGCTCTTTGGGGAAACAGAGGCTACATTTTTGGCCGGTCGGAGAAAAAAGAAGAAGTTCCGGTTAAAAAGACACCGGATAGCCTTTATCCCGGCCAGGTTTTGGTCATCCCCGAAGCAAAACAATTTAAGAAGTGAAATGAGCACACAACTTACGGAACGCAGTGAACGTAAGTTGCAGTGCGAATTTCATTGCGAGGCTGACGAAGTCAGCCGAAGCAATCTCAAATATAGAGATTGCTTCGTCGCTATCGCTCCTCGCAATGACATATTTACAAAATTATATGGAAAAGGTTATAAAACTACACAGCATTGAAGAAGCACGCAAGCTTTTCGGCAGCCACGACGAAAATTTAAAATTTATAGAGAAGGAGTTTTCTCTGAGAATTACCGCCCGGGGAGAAAATTTAACCTTAAGCGCAGAGGCGCCGAATGTGCAAAAAGCACACAGGTTTTGTCAACAACTTCTCTCGATAATCAGAAAAGACGGATCGCTGAAAAAAGAGGAGCTTCGCGAGGCGGCTAAATCGCTAAAGACAGGGATGCAGCCTGAGGATATCACAGACATCTATTTGAATAGAATTGAGGTTTCGGCAAAAAGGAAATATGTTGTCCCCAAAACCAAAGGCCAAAAAGATTATATAGATGCAATAAGAAAATACGATATAGTAATGGGTATCGGGCCGGCGGGCACCGGCAAGACCTATCTGGCTATGGCCTGTGCCGTTGAGTCGCTGATTAAACGGCAGGTTTCCCGGCTTATTCTTACCCGCCCGGCGGTAGAAGCGGGAGAAAATTTAGGTTTTTTGCCCGGGGATTTATATGAGAAGGTTTCGCCCTATTTGCGCCCGCTATACGACGCACTTTACGATATGCTGGAGCTGGAAAAGATAGAAAGATATATGGACCGCGGGATAATCGAAGTGGCGCCTTTGGCTTTTATGCGGGGCAGAACCCTTAACGATTCCTTTATCATCTTAGATGAGGCCCAGAATTGTACGCCCGAGCAGATGAAGATGTTTTTGACCCGGCTGGGATTTGACTCTAAAACGGTCATTACCGGCGACATAACCCAGAGTGATTTACCGAAAGGTAAGCCCGCCGGGCTTCTGCAGGCCAGAGATGTGCTTAGCGGTATCGAGGGGATAAAGTTTCTCTATCTGAGCGGCCAGGATGTGGTCAGGCACGAATTGATTCAGGAAATTATTAAGGCCTACGCCGAATTTAACAAATAAAGTCAAGACTTAATGAATAATAAAAATAAACAAGTAAAAAGAAGTTTTCAGTGGAAAAAGACAAGACGGGCGGCTTTAACGATTGCCCTGCGGATTGTTTTAGGGGTAGTTATCACGGCCTCGACAATCGCTGCTGTTTATATAGGCAGAAAACCCTACGGCGAAGGGCTTAAAGAAGGCGACGTCTCTTTAAGGACAATTTATGCGCCTATAGATTTTAAATATCAAATAGGCGTAGATGAAGAAAAGACTAAAATCGAACGCGAGAAGGCATTTCAGGCAGTAGAAGATGTTTACGAAATAGACGCCCAGCTTACCCGGCGCCTGATTGATAAACTTGATAGATTTTTCAAAGAGCTCATCGGCCTTCAAAACCTAAAAGGGCTCGAACAAGAAAAATTAGAAAAAGCCGCCGCTGTCTTAGAAATCAATATCCCCCAGCCTGACTTGAAGGCTTTTCTGGCTGAACCTGATCTGGAGGATATAAACACCAAAATCAGGGGTTTATTGGAGAGATTCCTTTCTGAAGGAATAATTGCCGCAAGCCAGCAGAAGGAAATAGCTAAGTCGGGGCGGGAATATGTTATATTGATAAGTCCGGATAAAGAGGAGCAAGCCGGGGTTTCCGTAGATACATTTCTATCTTTGGATAAAGCAAAAAAAGAGATTTCCAATAAGGTGCAGGACTTATTGCCGGAGAATCGCAAGCTGAGAATAGCGGTTATAAATTTAACTCAAGGAATCCTCGAATCTAATCTGCGCTTTAATAAAGAACTGACCGAGCAAAGACGCCGGCTTGCCTACGATAGTGCTCCGCTGCAATATAAAGAAAAAGAGGTGAAGAAGGAAGAACTAATCGTTGCCAGGGGCGAAAGAATCGCCAAGGGACATTTGCTTAAGATTAAAGAGTTGTTCCAACGGCAGGTTAAGATAAACCGTTTTATGTTTTTTTCCGGCGCAGTCATTCTGAGTTTAATCTTTTTGAGCATAATTTCTATCTATTTAAAATTTTACGAACCCAAGGTATTTTTAAGTACGAGCAAGCTGACTCTGGCGGGCATTTTATTTATTTTGATTCTCGCTCTGGCTAAAGTTATTACCTATTCTCCTTTGCCCAGTTATGCAATTCCCACCGCTATCGCCTCAATACTGGTAGCTATGCTTATCGGCCCCCGCCTGGCTATTGTTATTACCGCGGTCTTGAGTATCTTCGTAGGTATTATTGCCGGAGATAAACTTAGTGTAGCCTGCGTCTCTTTTGTAGGCGGTATTGTGGGCATCTTTTTCATCCAAGGGGCAAGGCGCCGCTCCCAGATTCTCATTGCCGGCTGCCTTGTAGGTTTGGCTAACTTTGGCTCTATCTGCGCAATTGAACTGCTGCACGGACTAAAATATGCGGTATTTTTAAGAGAAGCTTTCTGGGGGCTCATCAACGGCCTGGGAACAGCCGTAATTATTACCGGTGTCTTACCGGTATTTGAATATCTCTTCAATATGGTTACCAACATCAGTTTATTGGAATTGTCGGACCTAAATCACCCTTTGTTAAAAGAAATGGTCTTGAAGGCTCCGGGCACTTATCATCATAGCCTGATTGTAGGAAATCTGGCAGAAGCCGCTTGCGATGGCATAGGGGCAAATGCGCTCCTGGCGCGGGTAAGTTCGTATTTCCACGACATCGGTAAAACAGAAAAAGCGGAGTACTTTAGTGAAAACCAGATAGGAATAGCAAAGAAGAAACACGACAATTTGACTCCCAGTATGAGCAGCCTTATCATCACCAATCATGTAAAAGACGGAGTGGAGCTGGCCCGTAAGTACAAACTTAATCAGGCGATAATTGATTTTATTGAACAGCATCACGGCACAAGCTTAATTTATTACTTTTACCAGCGGGCGTTAGAAAAAGTAGAGGAGGAAGAACTGCCTGAAGAAGGTTTTAGATATCCCGGCCCTAAGCCTCAGAGTAAAGAGACGGCGGTGGTGCTGCTGGCGGATTCGGCGGAGGCGGCTTCACGGGCGCTCAGCGAGCCGACCCCGGCAAGGGTAAAGGGGCTGGTGCGCAAAATTATTAATAATAAGTTTATTGACAATCAGCTTGACCAGTGCGAATTGACTTTGAAAGACTTAGATGTAATTGCGGACAATTTTACGCGTATCTTAACGGGGATATTTCATTCCCGGGTTGAGTATGAAGCAGCCGAAAAGTCAAAGAATGGAAATAGGAATAAAAGACAGCCAGAGAAAAATAACCATAAATAAAAAGGATACAACAGAGCTGGCAAAGCAAATTCTTAGAATAAAAGGCAAAAGCTCTGCAGAATTAAGTATCTTATTTGCGGGAAAGGCGCGCATCCGCGCACTTAATAAAAAATTTAGAAAAATAGACAGGCCTACCGATGTCCTAACTTTCAGCCAAAACGTTGAGGAAAAAGGCCTGTGCCTTCACCCCGAAATTCTGGGCGATGTGGTAATTTGTCCGGAAATTGCCCAGGGCGAAATCTATCTTTGCCTGGTCCACGGCATATTGCATCTTCTGGGTTACGACGATTCAAACGCAAAAAACCGTTCTTTAATAAAAAGAGAACAGACGAGAATACTTAAAAAAATAAAGAAGGATGAAAAAACAAAACATTGTCCGGAGCTTTAATTCTGCTATCGAGGGCTTCATTTATGTGGTGAAGACGCAGAGGAATATGCGCCTGCATTTTTTAATTGCCGTTTTAGCGCTTCTTGGGGCAATCTATCTGAATTTAGAAAGACTGGAAATTTTACTTCTATTAGTTAGCATCTCCTTTGTGCTCATTGCCGAAATGATGAATACGGCAATAGAGATGAATGCCGACCTGATTAGCGATGGTTTCAATCCGATGGTCCGGATAATCAAAGATATTGCTGCCGGTTGTGTTTTAGTGGCTTCCGTAAACGCTTTTACTGTAGGTTACCTTTTATTTTTAAGCCGTCCATGGAAAGTGCATATCGAAACAGGTGTTGAGAAAATAAGGTCTTCGCCCTGGCATATTACCTTTATAATTTTAATCGTTGTTTTATTTACGGTAATTCTGGCAAAGGCTCTGTTTCATAAAGGAACTCCGCTCAGGGGCGGTATGCCTTCCGGCCACGCGGCCGTTGCCTTCGCTATATGGACGACGGTTTCTTTTTTCACCGCCAACCATATTGTGACGGTTCTGGTGTTTGTTTTGGCTTTTCTGGTGGCGCGTTCAAGGCTTAGCGGGGGAGTCCATACTGTCCGGCAAATAATAGCAGGCAGTATTCTGGGAACTTTGGCGGCCACTTTGATATTTCAGGTATTGGGTAAATGAGGCCGCAACTTATGGAACGCAGTGAACATAAGTTGCGTGGCCGAATTTACCCTTGCCTAAGCAAGGTGTCATTAAATGCTTAATAAAATAAAAAATAATTTTTTTACGGGCATGGTGGTTTTGCTTCCCACTATTCTTACTATAGTAATTTTTACATTTTTGACAAAACAGATTAACGAAAATATATTGACTCCGATGATAAAGCTTTTAGGCCTGCATTTCCACAATTCTTATTGGGTACACATGGCCAAAGCGGCAGGTTTTCTCATTATGGTTTTGCTCATAATATTAATCGGATTGGCCACAAGGCTGATTTTACTGCGCAACTTTTTTGGTTTCTGGGAAAAGTTGCTGGCAAGAGTGCCGATGATGGGCAAGATTTACCTTACAATTAAAGAGATAAGCCGCGCATTTTTAGGCCAGGGAAAGTATGTATTTGAAAAGGTGGTGTTGGTCGAATATCCCCGCAAGGGGCTTTATTCTTTAGGTTTTATCACGGTGCAGGCATGCCGGGAAATCCGGCAAAAAACCAAATCCGATACCGTCTACGTATTTTTACCCACCACCCCTAATCCCACAAGCGGCTTCTTTCTAATTGTCCCAAGGGAAGAAGTTATGCCGCTGGAGATGTCCGTGGCCGATGGCTTTAAACTTATAGTTTCCGGCGGGACTTTCTCGCCTCCAACTAAAGAGTTAAAAAGTTAAAAAAGTTTAAAAGTTAAATAGTTACACAACCACAACTTTTAAAACTTTTCTAACTTGTCAACTTTTAAAACTTAAATAAAAGATGGCAATTCAGAAAACCGAAGCGATTGTTTTAAAAACCCGCGATTTTCGCGAAACAAGCCTCATCGTAAATTTTTTTACTAAAGATTTCGGTAAACTCAGCGGCTTAATCAAGGGCGTAAGGAGCCGGCCGCAGAGATACGGGGGGCTGCCTTTGCTTTTTTCCAAAAGCCTCATCGTATTCTACGAAAGGCCCGGAAGGGATTTAAATTTAGTTACCCAGTGTGACGCAGAAGAGCAGTTCCTGCCTATCCGCGCGGATTTGAAAAAGGCCAACTTCGCCAGTTACTTCATTGAACTTTTAGACGCCGTTACTCAAGCCTGCGATAAAAATGAGAGACTGTTTGAATTGGCAGTCGGTTCCCTGAGGGCCCTCTGTGAAGAGCAGCAAAGCTGGCAGATTGCCCGGGTATTTGAACTGAAGCTTTTAAATCTTTCGGGATTTAAGCCGCGCCTGGACGCCTGCGTTAACTGTCAAAAAGAGATTAGCCCCCGGGCAAAATTTAGTTCAATTTTGGGAGGTATAATTTGCCCCTGTTGTTTTGGGCTTGACAAAAATGCCAGAGCGGTATTGAGAGGAACTCTGGCTTCCCTGGAATATCTGGAAAAATCAAGTTGGCAAAAGGCTTCACGTCTCAAAATGGGCCATAATATAGCCGCGGAACTGGCGGCAATTTTAAGCACTTTCATGGATGTCCATCTGGATAAAAAAATCAACTCCCGAAAATTCTTGATTTAACGGAAAAATTATGTTACTATTTAAAATATGAAAATATCGATGGAAAAAATTGTTTCCTTATGCAAGCGCAGAGGTTTTGTCTTCCAGAATAGCGAAATTTACGGAGGACTGGCCAACACCTGGGATTACGGACCTCTGGGGATAGAGCTTAAACGCAATGTCAAAGAAGCCTGGTGGCGTAGTTATGTCTATGAAAGAGACGATATCTTTGGTATGGATGCCAGCATTTTGATGCATCCTAAAGTTTGGGAGGCATCGGGTCATTTAAAAAGTTTTACCGATCCTTTTATAAAATGCCCGGTTTGCGCAAAGTTTTTTAGACTCGATAAAATCTGGGATAAAATTTGGAATAGCCCCTGGTTTATTTCGCTTAAAGAAACGATGTTGGGAGATAAAGATAGTTCTTATTTATTGCATTGGGCTAAAAATGAAGGAAAGGAATTAGCTCCCAATTTGAATCTTGTTAAAGAACCGGAAGTAACTATTTCATGGATTGCCGATATGCATTATAAATTTGAGGGCGTAAATTTAAATTTTAAGAATTTTGTAGGAAGAATATCGTGTTCTCGAGATGGAGTAGCTAAGGCGCCTTGTCCGGGTTGCGGCAATCCTTTACCGGAAGAATCTATATCAGCCAATTTAATGCTTGAAACATTCTTTGGTCCGGTAAAAGAGACGGCTCAAAAAGTATACTTCCGTCCAGAAACTGCTCAAGGTATGTTTGTAAACTTCTTGAATATCCTATCTTCAAAACATCCAAATCTTCCTTTCGGCCTGGCGCAGATTGGCAAAGCCTTCCGCAATGAAGTCACACCCGGAAATTTTACCTTTAGAACCCGCGAGTTTGAGCAGATGGAGCTCGAATATTTTGTTAAGCCCAAAGATACAAATAAGTTTTATGAATATTGGACCGAAGAAAGATTTAACTGGTATATGAAATTAGGGATAAAAAAAGAGAACTTAAGAAAACGGCCGCATTCAAAAGAGGAACTCGCTCAC
>CAZPSS010000027.1:0-10721 GCA_964589565.1 uncultured Planctomycetia bacterium | reverse complement strand
TGCAGCAGCAGTTGAGCGCCATGGAGAAGAAGCTGGATATCTTAATCAGCCAGTCTTCAAAAAGGCCTTTTGAGGAAAGCTATTCCCAAAAGCCTTTCCGGCGCTTCAATCACTCTCATCGCTATGACAGAGGAAAACAAGACAATGGTCCCGGGGAAAGAACTTATACTCGGGTTATTTGCGCAGACTGCAACAAAGAATGCGAAATCCCGTTCAAGCCCAGCGGAGACCGTCCGGTATATTGCAAGGAATGCTTTTCAAAGCGCAAGGGAGGCAGCTCGTTTAAAGAAAAATACGACAGTAAGTCCAGGGAAGGCGATTTTGTTCAAGGCCGCCATTTTGATAGACAACGGGGCGGCGAAAACCGAAGTTCGGAAAAAAAGAAGAAATCAATCTTTCGGCGGCGAAAAGAACGTATTTAAGTATTTGGATAAGGATGTTTGAACTAAAAAAGGAGGCAACATGGCATTTGGACAAGGTGGTGGGTATGGCGGGCCTCAGCGAGAGATGCACAAGGCGACATGCGCAGAATGTAAAAAAGAATGCGAAGTCCCTTTTAAACCCAGCGGAGACCGTCCGGTATACTGCAAGGAGTGCTTTTCGAAGCGCAGAGATAGTAACCGTTAATAAATGGTAAGGCGTCTCGAATAGCCTTATCTGACTAAAATTGAGTCCGGATTTGCTAAAAGGCCGACTATCCAAACTGTGGTAAGATTAGCCAAGGCGCTAAAAGTTAGCCTTGATGAATTAGTTGGGAGAAGGAAGGATTGATTTATTATTAGCGATGGATTATTTTGACGAAGATATTCGATTAATGCTGCGGTTTCAGGATGGCGAGGAAGCTGGGCCAGCACATAGAAACAGAGGCGGCGGCAGAAGAAGATAATTTTGAAAAAATCATAAAAAAGGGACGGATAAATAAGTTTTGCCGATTTTTCTTGACAAACAGGGGAAATTGGAGTATAGTAACTTTTGTAGTAAATGAGGGAGCAAAGATTCCGGCCGCCAGGCAAAAGGATGTTCGCCTTGCGGTTTTTTTGTTTCTGCCTTTATTTACTATAATTTATGGTGCAGAGTTCCAAAATCATGCACCACTGAAAATCGCCCAAAAGTTATCGCGAACCGTAGGTGCTGTTGACGCAGCGATTTTCTTGGTGAAAAAGGAGGTGTAGTAGGTAATGGCAAAAGGAAAAGTTAAGTGGTTCAATGACCAAAAAGGTTATGGTTTCATAACGCCGGATGATGGAAGCAAAGATTGTTTTGTGCATCATAGTGTAATTCAGGGCGAAGGCTTTAAGTCTTTAAGTGAGGGACAAGAAGTCGAATTTGAAATCGAAGAAGGAGCTAAAGGTCCTCAAGCAACCAACGTAGTAAAGATATAACTTCAATGGAAATAAGGCCCGGCCGTAGTGCCGGGCCTTATTTTGCTACAGAAAAGAGCATGAAGATAAATAGAATAAGTATTATTATAGCTTTTAGTTTCTTTGCGATATCCTGCAGCCGTTACAATATTAGAGAAAATGCTGATTCAGATGTCTTTGGCCCCATTGAAGACATGCATATATCGGAGGAAATTAGCTATGCGGACCATTCGACTTCGCTCAGGGCAGGCTCTCCATTCGACGCTCTGATAAAAGATGCTTTTAGCAATAATAAACATTATATTAATGTGCTGAATATAGGAGATGATGCTTTATGCGCATGGGTTCATCTTATTAGAATGGCCCGGAAATCAATCAATATCCAGACTTTTATATGGGGCAACGATACAACCGAAAGGTTTTTAGCTTATGAATTGCTTGAGGCGGCAAAGCGGGGAGTAAAAGTAAATATTATTATAGATGCTTTAGGAAATAAAAAAGCCCCAAAAAACGAAGCAATATCAACAACAGCAAGCCCAAATCTTAGAGTCAAATATTATAATCCTGTCGCAAAAAGAGTAAAATATTCCAAATTACAATTAGCCGGCAGTTTAATCGCAAATTTCAAGAAGCTTAACCAAAGAATGCATAATAAGGTTTTTATTGTTGATGACCGCATTGCAATAACCGGCGGCCGGAATTACCAGGCTGATTACTTTGACAGAGGCAGAGATAGAAATTTTAAGGACCGCTGCTGCATGGTTGTCGGCCCTGTGGTAAAGGAAATGACAGATTCTTTTATGGACTATTGGGCATTTAAATGGTCGGTTTCAGGTTATGATATGTTAGACATAAAAAACGAGAGCAAAGATGGCGCCGGAAATCCTTTTAATACAAAAGAAAGTTTTGAATTGGACAATATATTGGATGGAGTAGATAAACGAGCATCAGATTACCCGTATATTAAAAATATGTTTACTGAAAAGGCATATTTTGTTGACTCAGTTAAGTTTATCGCCGATGGGCCGGGAAAAGCAGAGAATTTTATGGCCTTTAAAGGTTCTTCTGTAGCAAAAGAGTTATCGCAATTTATATCTCACGCACAAAAATCGATTATTATACAAACGCCGTACTTAATCCTGCCCAAAAAAGGAGAGAAGGTTTTTAAGGAATTAAGGCGCAGTAATCCGGATATAGATATTCGGGTTTCAACTAATAGCCTCTCGGCAACAGACCACTTTATAGCTTATGCGCTCTCCTATCAGAACAAGAAGAGGTATCTGAAAAAATTAAAATGGCGCATTTTTGAATTAAAACATAAGCCGGTTGATGCCGGCTTAATTACCCTGCCTGTTAATCCGGCAGAAAGAGCAAAAGATTATTACATATGTATTCATGCAAAGACATATGTGGTTGATAACGAAAAAGTATTTATCGGTTCCTTCAATGTTGACCCTCGTTCAATAGATTTAAATACAGAAGCGGGGCTTCTTATTTATGACAAAAAAACAGCGCAGGATGTTGCGAATGATATATTGCGCGATATGGCGCCTCAAAATAGCTGGACTATCGGCAGGCGTAAAAAAATACCGGTTATTACGCATTTTACCGGGGCGCTTGAAGATATATTAAAGCTCATTCCGATTGTGGATATTTGGCCCTTTAGTTATTCAATTAGTTTTGAGCTTATTGAAGGTAAAGAAGAACTGCCTTTTTATCACAGGGATTTTTATAAACATTATAAGGCTGTTGGGCTTTTCCCGGATGTTGCAGGCACACAAAAAGAAATTAAAACAAGGTTATTTAAAGCGCTTTTTGGCAAAGTAACAGAGCCCCTTATTTAATGACTGTAGATTTAAAAAAGCTTCTTAATCCGGCTCAACTTACAGCTGTTTCGGCAGCGGAAGGGCCCATTTTGGTTATTGCCGGAGCCGGTTCAGGAAAGACCAGGGTAATCGAATACAGGGTATTAAATCTTGTGCAAAGCAATATTGACCCCAAGTCCATTTTATTGCTTACATTTACCCGCCGGGCTGCCGGTCAGATGCTGGAGCGCGCCGGAAGGCACGACTACAGGTGCAGGGATGTCGCAGGCGGCACTTTTCATTCTTTCTGCTATATGATGATGAAAAAATATGGCCGGGCGCTTGGTTTTCCCGGTATGTTTTTGGTCTTGGATGAGACTGATAGCGAAGAATCAATTCAAAAATGCTGCGCCGAGCTCAGGTTTTATGATAAAGAAGAGAGGTTTCCCCGCAAAGGCACCTTAAGAAATATCTTAAGTATGGCCGTAAACAAAAATTTTTCAATTGAAGAGATTTTAGAGCAGGAATATCCGCATTTTATTGAGTATACATCAAACATAGAGAAGCTAAGAAGAAAGTATGCCGAATATAAAGTCAGTAAAAATTACCTTGATTATGACGATTTACTTGTATATTGTAAACTGTTGCTGGAGAAAGAAGAAATCCGCAGCCGCATTTGCCGAAGATACCGGTATATTATGGTTGATGAGTATCAGGATACTAATGCTCTCCAGGGCCGGATAACCTATCTGCTTGCCCGCGAGCACGGAAATGTAATGGTGGTAGGCGATGATGCGCAGAGCATCTATGGTTTCCGGGGCGCTTCGCATGAGAATATTATGCGCTTTCCGCGCGATTTTCCCGGATGTAAAGTCATCAAGCTGGAGGAAAATTACCGCAGTACCCAGTCAATTTTAGATTTAAGCAATTCTGTTCTGGGAAATATGAAGAATAAATATTCCAAATGCCTGTTTTCTGCCCGAAAGCTAAGCGGAGAGAGGCCTCAACTTTTGTTTTTTAAGGATAGTTATGGGGAGGCGCGCTGGATTGCCGGCCGGATTAAGCAGTTAAGGGATGAGGGCTTGGCGCTGAATAATCAAGCAATATTGTTTCGCTCAGCGTATATTTCCATACCTTTGCAGGCAGAATTAAGCAAAAGAAATATTCCCTTTCAGGTGTTCGGGGGGCTTAAGTTCTACGAAACTGCCCACGTGCGCGATGTCCTGGCGCATTTGCGGGTAATTGCTAATCCCAAGGATGAATTGGGCTGGATGAGGGCTTTGCTTTTAATTAGAGGAGTAGGGCCGAAGAGAGCCGGTCAAATTTTGCAAAAGGTTATGGACTGCTCTACTGCCCGGGAGGTTATTAAAAAGTTGTCCGATAAAGAGGCAAAAACACAAAGGCATTATAAAGGCCTCCTGCGCTTAGGGCGGCTCTTGAAAGAAGCGCAGAATAAAAAATCGGATACAGGAGAAAAATTCTCCGATGTGCTCGAATATTACCGCCCGATAATAAAGGGTAAATTTGACGACTGGCACTTAAGGCTTAATGATTTAGAGGCCCTGCGCCAGATATCGGAAAGATACGAATCATTAGAGAGACTCTTGGCCGATTTTGCCATTGAGTCGCCGCAGCGCAGTGTAAGAGGAGCCGATACGGCTATAGATGGTGCTGAAAGGCCGCTTACCTTATCCACTATCCATTCGGCAAAAGGCCTTGAGTGGGAGGCGGTATTCTTGCTGGGTATTACCGATGGGCTTTTGCCCGTCAGTTTTGCCTTAAACAACGAGGACTCTGAAGAAGAGGAGCACCGCTTGTTATACGTAGCGGTTACCAGAGCGAAGAATCAACTTTTTCTGTCCATGCATCATGAAGGCGTAAGGAACGGAATTACCCAGTTTAATAGAATTTCCAGGTTTATCGACGCGCCCACAGTCTTCTCAAAGCTGCAAATGCGCGATACCGATTATAGCAAAGACTCGCTGCTGGATGAAATCATCGATTCTTTTTGAAGGAGGCAAACGTGTTCAGGGAAAAAATCAAAGTATTGGATTGCACTATTCGCGACGGCGGGCTGATTAATAAACATGATTTTGACCACCGTTTTGTCCGTGAGGTATATAGGATGATTTCGGCTGCCGGTGTAGATTATATGGAAATGGGGTATAAGAACTCCAAGAAGCTCTTTTCTCCCGAAGAGTTCGGTTTATGGAAATTCTGCGACGATGATAAAATAAACCGGGTAATCGAAGGAATAGAGTCCCGGACAAAGATATCGATAATGGTTGATGTAGATAGAGTGGACATTGAGGATGTAAGGCCCAAGGCCGAAAGTCCGGTGGATATGATTCGGACAGCGTCCTATGTGAAGGATATTGATAAAGCAATATATATGGCCAATCATTTTGCTGAGAAAGGATACGAGACGACCATTAATATTATGGCGATTTCCCGGGACCAGGGCTCTGAACTCGATGAAGCATTGCATCAAATTGAGGAGGAAAGCAGGATTGGCGTGCTTTATATTGTGGACAGTTTCGGGGCCCTTTATCAGGAGCCTGTTGAGCGTCTGGTGAAATTAGCTAAAACTATTCTCAAGACAAAAGAAGTAGGTTTTCACGGGCACAATCATCAGCAGCTTGCATTCGGCAACACTATCGAGGCAATTATTCACGGCGCGAATTATCTTGATGGCACGGTTTATGGAATAGGCCGGGCTGCGGGAAATTGCCCTTTGGAGCTATTGGTAGGATTCCTTAAAAATCCCAAATTTGATATTCGGCCGATTTTAGATTTAATATCCCATGAGTTTATCCCTTTGCGCGAAAGAATAGAATGGGGTTACATTATCCCTTATGCCATAGCCGGGATGATGAATGAGCATCCCAAGACAGCTATGGCGCTGCGCAAGAGCGACAAAAAAGAGGATTATCGGGAGTTTTACGAAAGCCTGGTAAATACAGGCCTGGATTAACGAATGAAAGGTTAAGGCGATGAAAGAGAAATCCACCGGATTGCTTAAAGTCAAATGTATTCAAAGAAACTATGAGAAACTAATGCAATTAAATAATCCGAAACTGCATAATTTTATCGCAAAATATGCAGAACTTTGCAATCCCGATTCTGTCTATATTTGCGATAATTCCGGGGAAGACAGGCAGTATATAAGAAATAAAGCATTAGAGAATAGAGAGGAAAGGAAACTTGCGCTGGAAGGGCATACTGTACATTTCGATGGATATAACGATCAGGCGCGCGACAAGGCAAATACCAGGTATTTACTTCCCAAAGGCGCTGAATTAGGCCCCGCCCTTAATACAATAGATAAGTCTTCCGGAGTAGAAGAAGTGAGCGGGTATTTAAAAAATATTATGGCCGGCAAAGAGATGTACGTATTGTTTTTCTGCCTTGGGCCGGCCAATTCCGAATTTTCCACACCCTGCGTTCAGCTCACCGATTCAAGTTATGTGGCTCATTCGGAATATATTCTTTACCGGGGGGGATATGGGCAATTCAAGAGAATGGGGGATTCTGAACAGTTCTTCAGATATATGCACAGCGCAGGAGTGTTGGAAAACGGTGTAAGCAAGAACGTGGATAAAAGAAGAGTATATATTGACCTTGAGGATAATATTGTCTATAGCGTAAATACTCAATATGCCGGTAATACAGTCGGCCTTAAGAAACTTTCCTTAAGACTGGCAGTGCGCAAGGCATCTCAGGAGGGTTGGCTTGCCGAACATATGCTGGTTATGGGAGTATATGGCCCGGGCCGCCGGAAAACATATTTTGCAGGCGCCTTTCCCAGCGCGTGTGGAAAAACTTCTACTGCTATGCTGCCGGGCGAGACTATTATCGGCGATGATATAGCTTATTTAAGAAAGAAGGGCGCAGAGATTTATGCCGCGAATGTTGAGTGCGGCATATTCGGCATTATCCGCGATGTTAATCCCAAAGATGACGCTGTAATCTGGGAAGCCCTGACTTCTCCCGGAGAGATAATCTTTTCTAATGTCCTGGCAACCAGGGAGCGGGTTCCTTACTGGCTCGGGGATGGCAGAGAAGCGCCTGATGAGGGAATTAATTATTCCGGAGAGTGGCATAAAGGAAGAAAAGACGCCCGGGGCAGCGACATCCCTCATTCCCACAAAAATGCGCGTTATACAATCAGCCTTTATGCCCTTAGAAATGTTGACCCGAAATTAGATGACCCTGAAGGGGCCCGGATAAAGGGAATAATTTATGGAGGAAGGGATTCCAGCGTATGGCCGCCGCTGCAGGAGGCTTTTGACTGGGCTCATGGGGTGATAACAATGGGCGCTTCTTTAGAGTCGGAAACTACTGCCGCTACTTTGGGAAAAGAGGGTGTGCGCCAATTTAATCCTATGTCAAATCTTGATTTTGTTTCGATTCCCCTCGGCGCATATATTAATAATCACCTGCGAATAGTTGAAGGAGTATCCGCCCCTCCGTCAATTTTTGCCGTTAATTACTTTCAGAAGGACGCGGGCGGCAGATATCTGACAGCGATGGAAGATAAACGAGTCTGGGTTAAATGGATGGAGCTTCGTGTCAACGGCGATGTCGATGCAATCAAAACCCCTACAGGCTATATTCCCCGGTATGAGGACCTTAAAAGGCTGTTCAAAGAGGTGCTTAAAAAAGATTACGCTGAGAAGGATTACGTAACACAATTTACGTTAAGGATTCCGGAGAATTTAGCAAAAATTGAAAGGATCGCCGAAATCTATAGGACAAAGGTAACCAATACTCCCCCTATTCTATTTGAGGTGCTCAAGGAGCAAAAACAGAGATTGGAAGAGGCAAAATTAAAACACGGAGATTACATAACTCCAATCAGCTTACGCGGTCTATCAGATTGAGTAATTCTTCGTATGACCTTATCCTGCATATCTGCCGGCGGATTAATGAGGCGTTATAAAGGCCTTTAAAATACCACATTGTCAGCTTGCCCATAAAGCCTGTCTTATTAGTTTGCGTTATATCCTTATATTTTTCTATATAAGCAAGGTGAACTTTCAGGACCTTTTTCTTTGCGGATAGGTCCGGGTTTTTAGGGGGCCGGCCGTTTTTCAGATAGTTTTCAATATTTTTAAATATCCAGGGATTACCCAGCGCGCCCCTGGCGATTAAAATTCCGTCGCATCCTGTTTCCTCAAACATCTTTTTAGCCATTAAGGGGTTAAATATATTTCCGCTTCCGAACACGGGTATCTTCAAAGCAGCTTTTGCGGCCTTTATCGATTCATAGTCCACATCGCCGCAGTAAGCCTGCAGGCTTGTCCTGCCGTGTATAAAGACGATGGAAGCGCCGTTTGCCTGGCATATTTTAGCGGTTCTGACACATTCGGCAGTGTCTCTTTTATTAAAGCCGGTCCTTAACTTAACCGTGACCGGAATTTGCAGTTTGGCGGATATTTTTTTAACGATTTTACCGAGCCTCACTGTATCTTTTAAGAGGGCGCTGCCTGCGCCTTTTTTTATTACTTTTTTTGCGGGACAGGCGCTGTTTATATCCAAAAAAGATATATCGACAAGAGCTGTAAGTTTTTCGGCGGCATCAAGCATTGCGCAAGGGTCCGCGCCTACCAATTGCGCGGATATGGGCGAATCCTTTTTGAGGGTTCTTAGCAGGCGCCTGTTTTTCGGATGGTCGTAAAGCAAGGCCTTTGCGTCAAGCATCTCGAAAAAGCAATGCGCAGCGCCTAACCTGCGGCTTATAAGCCGGAAGGCCAGGTCTGTTACGCCCGACATCGGGGCCAAATATATTTTTGGATTCATAACCGCTATTATACTATCCCGGGAGCAGGAAATAAAGATACTTTTAAAGGAGCGCCTTTCTTATGAAATACAAAATAATATTAGCGTCGGCGTCAAAGAGGCGCTCAAAGATACTTAAAGCGTGCGGCGTGCCTCACAGCGTCGTTATAAGTAACGTTCCGGAGAAGATAGACCATAAAAAGGGCGCCAAGTTCAGCGTTTTGCGCAATGCCCGCCTCAAGGCCGAAAAGATAGCGCGTAGATACAGGCAAGGCTTTGGCATAACTAAGTATAGCAGATGCACTGCGAAAATTGCCCAAAGCAATTTTCTTGTTATCGGCGCCGATACCGTTGTCTTATTAGGAAAGCGCCTGATCGGAAAACCAAAGACAAGAAAAGAGGCCAGGTTGCTTCTGGAGGCATTTTCAGGAAAGACGATCCTTGTCTATAGCGGCCTTTGCGTAATAGACGTAAAAAAAGGAAAATCAGCAAGCGGGACGGATATATCAAAGGTGCGCGTCAGGAAACTCTCGCGCGAAAAAATAGATAAATTTGTCAAGGTAGCCGGCCCTCACGACAAGGCAGGCGGTTTTTCAATAGAAGGCCCGGGGGCATTTATATTCGATAACATAGAAGGCTCATTCTATAATATATTAGGCCTGCCTATGATGAAGCTTAATCAGCTTTTTGAAAAATTAGGCGCGGATCTTTTGTGATATAACCGGATGTATGGCAATTAAGAATTATATTGAAACTCAAATGTACCTGTATTATAATGTAGCGTATCGTTAGACAGAGAGGATGAAGATGGGCCGGGAACAAAAAGACAGGGGCTTGGCGCCCGTTCATATTGAAGCCTTTGATTTGGACAATGCCTGGTTTCAGTGTTTGGCGCAGATATTAGAGAAGGGTTTCGTTTATAAGATCGACCGCGGCAGTTATGCGGGACAAAGGCGCCTTGAGTTTGACTTTGTGTCGGTTCATGTCAAAAATCCTGCCCATCAAATGATTCCTATTATGCCTGAAGGCTCAAGCATACCTGCGCCTACCAGTATGGAATATATCCATCAGTATCTGCAATATCTTTTGACCAGCAGTAAAACCGAAACCGAAGATTATACATACGGCGAGAGGCTTGTAGATCCAAAGGTAAAGGTCCAGGCGCAGTCCGATGGCCGGAAGATGGTTGAGGAAATAGCTCTTCAGTGTAATCAGATAGAAGAGGTAATAAAGATTTACAAGACTCAGGGACCCGGAACTAACCAGGCAATTATGGAAATAGGGATGCCCTCTGATATAAAACTGCAAGACCCGCCCTGCCTGCGCCTTATTGATACCCGCGTGCGCTATGGAAAATTACATTTCTTTTTGTACTTTCGTTCCTGGGATCTCTGGGGCGGTTTTCCCTCAAACCTCGGAGGGCTTGAGCTGGTAAAACAGCATATGGCCGAAGAAATAGGCGTGAAAAACGGAGAAATAGTAGCCTGCTCTAAAGGGCTGCATCTTTATGAGTATGCCTGGGAGCTGGCCAAGCAAAGGACCCATAAGAACGACTTAGACATAAAATAAATTCTTTAGCAGATTTTTCTTGACAAACAAAAGGACTTGAGGTATACTCTAACTCCAGTAGTAAATAGGGGAGTAGAAGTCTTGGGCCGCAAGGTAAGAGAGAAATTCGCCTTGCGTTTTTTTGTTTCTGCCGTTATTTACTATAATTTATGGTGCGGAGTTCCAAAATCACGCACCACTGAAAATCGCCCAAAAGTTATCGCGA
>CAZPSS010000026.1:0-10883 GCA_964589565.1 uncultured Planctomycetia bacterium | reverse complement strand
CTCGCAGGAGCTCGCGGCATTTCCTCGGACATTGCGTCCTCGGTCACAATGATGAAAAAAGACCTGAATTCTTATATACACATCGCTCTCCCCGCGTATTCCTTACGCCCAAACATTTCGCTTATATAAAGATATCCGATGGCTGTAACCATCGCTGTAGTTACTGTATAATCCCGGGTTTGCGGGGAAAATACCGCTCAAGGCCGATGGGCTCTATCCTTAAAGAGGCAGATAGCCTTTTAAACAAACACGGCGTAAGCGAGATTAATTTGATCGGCCAGGATACGACGATGTATGGCCGGGATTTATATGCGCAGGCCAAAATCGCCGAACTTTTGAGGAAACTGGCCGGGAAAGCCAAAGGTAGATGGGTGCGGCTGCTCTATGCCCATCCGGCGCATTTTTCCCGGGAATTGATTGCGGTAATTAAAGATAACCCCGCGGCCTGTAAATATGTGGACTTGCCTATTCAGCATATAAATGATAAAATACTTAAAAGGATGAAGCGGGGCACTTCCCGCAGGCAAATTCTTTCCCTAATCGGCGTATTAAGAAAAAAGATTCCCGAACTTGCTATCAGGACAACTTTAATAGTCGGCTTTCCCGGGGAGACCGATGCGCAGTTTGGGCAACTTCTGGATTTTATCCGGGACGCAAAATTTGAAAGACTGGGCCTGTTTAAATACTCAAGAGAGGCAGGCACCCCGGCCTATGATTTTACCGGCCAGATTCCGGAAAAGGTAAAACAGGCTCGATATGACAAAGCCCTTTCGCGACAGCAGGCTCTTTCCGCAGAGTTTAATGAGGGTTTTTTAGGGAAGGAACTGCGCATACTTATTGATGAGGAGATAGAGAAAAAGCAAAATCTGTCCCAACGAAGCCGGGTATTTTTAGGGCGCACCCAGTATGATGCCCCGGAAGTCGATGGATGCGTTTATGTAAAGTCGGCAAAGAAGTTGTGTCCGGGAGATTTCGTTCAGGTTAAGATAACCGACACCTTAGAATACGATTTAGTAGGGAAACTAATAAGAAAATAAGTAGTTAAAAAGTTAAAAAGTTTCAAAAGTTCAAAAAGTTGTAACTTTTCAACTTTTCAACTTTTCAACTTTTAAAACTTAAATGAATCTGCCTAACAAGCTTACGCTTTCGCGTATAGTGTTAGCCTTTATATTTATGTTTCTTTTATTTTGCCGGGGTATTACGGCAAAGTATTTGGCGCTGTTTACCTTTGGCCTGGCTTCTTTAACCGATTTTTTTGACGGCCGCATTGCCCGCAGAAGAAACATAGAAAGTGATTTCGGCCGTTTAATGGACCCCATTGCCGATAAGATTCTCATTCTGGCGGCGTTTTTAGCTTTTGTGGAGCTCAAAATAATCCCTGCATGGATGGTGATTATTATAATATTCAGAGAATTGGTAATTACCGGCCTGAGAATTAATGCGGCAAGGCAGGGCAAAATTCTCTCTGCTTCCTTAGCCGGAAAACACAAAACGGTATCCCAGATGGCCGCCATTATCTCAATCCTGGTATTTTTAATCATCAGGGAATCGGACCGGGGTTTTTGGACTGTTCTCTGGGAACTCTGGTTTAAGCGCGGCGCCTTTTACTTGATGCTTCTTACCGTCGCGCTTACCTTAATCTCCGGCCTATCATATTTGCTCAGAAATAAGGCCGCCCTTTTTACCGTCAATGAAAAAACTAATTAAACTTATTGCCACTTTCTTTTACTTGGGATATACTCCCTGCATCCCCGGCACGGTTACATCTTCTGCCGCTTTAGTCCTTTACTTTTTATTTAGAGGCAATCTCTATTTTTATACGATTTTGCTGATTCTTGTGACCGGCCTGGGATTTAAAGTTTGCGGCCGGGCCGAGAAGATTTTTCAGGAAAAAGACTCAGGAAAGATAGTTATCGATGAAGTGGCCGGCCTGCTTTTGGCCTTTTGGGGGCTGGGGCAGTTAGACCTCACTTTGATTATTACCGGTTTCTTTATTTTTCGCGCTCTGGACGCGGTTAAGGCCTACCCCGCTAATAAGATTGAAAAGGCCGGCGGCAGTGCCGGTATAATGGGGGACGACTTAGTTGCCGGGCTTTATACCAACATTGTTTTACAGCTTGCAACCAGATGGATATAAAGATTACAAAGGCTAAGAGAGAAGACTTCTTTTATATTACGGATTAGCTTAATTTTGCCTGGTATAGAGGCTGGTATATAGCGCCTTGCCGGGTGAGTGTGCTTTTGAAGAGGATAACGGTATCGGCTTGCATAGCTTTTTGGGGAAAGGTTGTAGATAGTAAGAGTTCTTTTAATTGAGTGCGGTTGTGCGCGGAGCGCACTCGCCCTAAAGTCAAATGCGGCATAAGCCGGCGTTTTTCCGGCAAAAAACCCAGCTTTATCAGGTATTCTTCTAAGTCCTGCGTAAGTTTTATAATTTGCTCAAATCCCTGTTCTATTCCCACCCAGATTACCCGCGGATATTCTATTTTGGGGAACGCGCCCAACCCGCCAATCTTCAGTTCAAAAGCTTTATGGGCGCAGGCCAGTTGCTCAAGGAGTTTTTTTATTTCCTCGAGCAGTTCAAGGCCGACATTGCCCAAAAACTTTAAGGTAAGATGTATCCCCTCGGGCTTGACCCATTTTACATCCGCGCCTGCCTTCTTCAATTCAGCTTGAATGCGCCCCAGTTGTTCCTGAATTTCCGGCGTAAGCTCTAATGCGATAAAGCTCCTTACCGTTTCCATAAATACTTTCTCACCATATCCAACGCTGCCTGGGAGGCGCGCAGGCGCACGGCGCTTCTGCCGCCGTGGAAATGAAACTCTTTACACTGGATTTTTCGAGAGGAAGCCAAAGCAATATAAACCAGGCCCACAGGCTTGTCTTTTGCCGCCCCTTTGGGGCCGGCAATTCCGGTTACTCCCAGGCCCAGGCCGCTCCTTGCTAATTGCCGTATGTTCTTAGCCATAAGGCGCGCCGCTTCTTTGCTTACCGCGCCGAATTTTTTCAGGGTCTGGCAGGGAATTCCCAATAAAGATTGTTTTGCCTGATTGCTATAAGCGGCAATTCCTAAGGAAAAATATTTAGAACTGCCGCTGATATCGGTGAGCCGTTTAGAAATTAGCCCTCCGGTGCAGGATTCGGCGACAGCGACGGTCAATTTAGCTTTAGTTAAGCCTTGAGCTACTACTTCTTCTAAAGTTTGCAGGTCTTGGCCGTAGATATAGTCCTTTAGGCGGGCGCGAATCTTTCTTTCCACGGGCTTAATTAGATTTTGCGCCTGGTGCGCAGTTCTGGCTTTAGCGGTGATGTTTAAGTCTACAGTTTCGGTATGCGCATAGATGCCTACGGTTAGCGGTGGTTTAAGTTTGAGGAGAGCTTGGACTTTTTGGTTTACCTGAGATTCGGCAAGGCCGGTGGTTTTGATTGCCCGCGAAACTATTACCCGTTTTCCGGCAAAATTTTTTACAAGATAAGGAGCTACATCGCGCTCTACCATCGGTTTCATTTCCGCAGGCACTCCCGGCAGGGCAATCAAAGCCTTTTTCTGGTAAGGGATGATTAACCCCGGGGCTGTGCCTATCTCGTTTTTTAAGGCCTTTGCGCCTTCAGGAATTAAGGCCTGGCGGATATTGGCCTTGGGCATAGGCAGGCGGCGCCCCTGAAAATGGCTTTTTATATCTTTCAAGACAACGGCATTTAAGATGAGTCTTTTTTGCGTAACCTGGGCGATGGTTTCCAGAGTCAAATCGTCTACAGTAGGGCCTAGCCCTCCTGTGAGAACGACAATGTCCGACCTGCGCATAGCCCTTTTTAATACCGTAAACAGCCTTCCCCTGTTATCGCCTACAGTAGTCTGGTAAAAAAGGTCTATACCTAAAGCGCAGAGTTTTCTGCTTAGGCAGGCGGCGTTAGTATTTACGGTTTTGCCCAGAAGCAATTCTGTGCCGATAGAGACAATTTCCGCTTGCATAGTTTTGCCCTCGATATGGCTATTATATGGCGGATAAAGAAAAATGGCAAGGGATTTCCGTAAATTTTGCTTTACAAATGCCCGCTAAAGTTGTATAATTTTTCCACGTCTTTGAGAATACTATTTAGTCAGGCTTATAGTGAGCATAATATAATAAATAAGGGGGTTGGAAATGACAGAACAAAAGAAGAAGCAACAGGTTCAGGAAGCAAAATCAAAGGCATTGGAGTTGGCCTTAATCCAGATTGAAAAACAGTTCGGCAAGGGTTCGATTATGAAATTGGGCCAGGATGTAAAAGTGCATGTGCCGATTATTTCCACAGGAGCGCTTTCTCTGGATTTGGCCTTAGGTATAGGAGGGCTTCCCCGGGGCAGAGTAGTGGAGATATTCGGCCCGGAGTCAAGCGGAAAGACCACCCTCACTCTAACAGTAATGCGCGAGGCGCAAAAAACCGGCGGCACGGCCGCATTTATTGATGCCGAGCATGCCTTTGATTATACCTACGCCAAGAAATTAGGGCTGAATTTAGATGATTTGTTGATTTCCCAGCCGGATACGGGAGAGCAGGCCCTGGAAATTGCCGAGACTTTAGTGAGGAGTAATGCGGTTGATGTGATCGGCATCGATTCCGTGGCGGCCTTGGTTCCCCGCGCCGAACTTGAAGGAGAGATGGGCCAATCTCATATGGGCCTGCAGGCCAGGCTGATGTCCCAGGCCTTGCGTAAACTTACTGCGGCCATCAGCAAGTCCAGGACCTGCGTAATCTTTATCAACCAGATTCGCGAGAAGATTGGGGTAATGTTCGGCAATCCCGAGACGACTCCCGGCGGAAGGGCATTGAAGTTTTATTCCTCGGTCAGGCTGGATTTACGCCGCCTGGCCCAGCTTAAAGTGGGTGAAACAAGTATCGGCAACCGCGTCAGGGCCAAGGTGGTCAAGAACAAGGTAGCCCCTCCTTTTCACAAGGCGGAATTCGATATTCTTTTTGACCGGGGCATATCTAACTCCGGCTGTATTTTGGATATGGCTGTAGAACATAATATCCTGCAGAAGTCGGGAGCATGGTTTATTTACGGCCAGGATAAAATCGGGCAGGGCAAAGAAAATGCCAGGTGTTACTTAGAAGAAAACCCTAAACTGTTAAAGGAATTAGAGGGAAAGATTAGAGAGAAAGTTTCCGGAGGAAATTAAAATGTTTAAAATAAAGAGGGGCCTGGCCCTTTTTATGCCGGCGTTAATTGTGGCCGTAGGTTGTGCCTTTGCCAATGCCAGCTCTTACGCAATTGACGAACAGGCGCTGGAAAACAGCTTTGTCAGAGTGGCAAAAGATGTAGGCCCGGCGGTAGTAAGTATCAGCACCGAACACACCGAGAAGCTCGGCGGCCCCGGGAGCTACTTTGGTTTGTTTGGCGACGATGAATTTGACCGGTTCTTTGACCAGTTCTTCAGGGACTTTTTTGGCGAGATCCCCCGGCAGGAATATAGACAGAGGGGATTGGGCTCGGGATTTATCATTGACGAAGAGGGTTATATCCTTACCAACCAGCATGTAATTCAGAATGCAGATAAGATTACGGTAACCCTGCCGGACGGAAGGAAATTTGACGCCGAACTTAAAGGAAGCGATGTGCGTTCGGATTTAGCGGTAATTAAGATTAAAGCTGATAATTTGCCGGCGCTGAAGTTAGGTAACTCCGATGAGGTAAGGATTGGGCAGTGGGCGATTGCAGTAGGCAACCCTTATGGATTTGCTGTGGACAGCGCCGAGCCTACTATTACCGCAGGTATAGTCAGCGCCTTGGGCCGTTCCTTACCCCAGAGCCAAAGCCGCCGTAATTATACCGACTTAATCCAGACCGATGCCGCGATTAATCCCGGAAACAGCGGAGGCCCCCTGGTCAATCTAAAAGGCGAAGTAATCGGCATCAATGTGGCTATCTTTACGCCCAGCGGAGGCAATGTGGGAATCGGCTTTGCCATTCCGATTAATACTGCCAACAATATACTGGCCATGCTTATTGCGGGCAAAGAGATCCTTTACGGCTGGCTGGGCATCAGTGTTCAGGACTTAGATGAGGAGTTAGCCGGATATTTTGGTATTTCCGGCCAAGAAGGCGCGCTTGTGACAAAAGTGCTCGAAGACAGCCCCGCAGAGAAAAGCGGTTTTAAAGAAGGCGATGTAATTAGAAAGTTTGGCGGGAAAGCCGTTAAAGATGTGCGTGGACTTTTGCGGGAAGTTAGTAAGGCCGAAGTGGGAAAAGTGACTGCTGCGGAGATAATCCGCGACAAAAAGTTGCTCACCTTGAAGGTAAAGGCAGGCAGGCGGCCGGGCGATTTAGAAGAACTTGCCCGGACAGCCGATTTGGCCTGGCGGGGGATGGAGGTTGGCGAAATAACCTCTGATTTAGCCAGGCGATACAGGATAGGAGAGCAGGAGGGGGTAGTGGTTACGCATATTGAGCCGGGAAGCCCTGCTTCCGAGGCGGCATTGCTGCCCGGAGATGTGCTCATCGCAATTAATAACCTTCGTATCGAAGATATAGAAGACTATGAATCTATAATCAAGACGGTCCAAGGCGATGCCCTCATCCGCACGGAAAGAGGCTTTGCCATACTTAAAGAACAATAAGATATGCAGGAGGACAAGGAGTTCATTAGGGCTAAAGGTTACGCATACAGGCTGTTAAGTTACCGTCAAAGGAGCGCTAAAGAGATAAATGAGCGTCTAAAAAAAAGAGGTTTTAGCGCGCAGATTATTAAAAAGACTGTTGGGTATTTAAGCGGACTGAATTATTTAAACGACGAAAATTTTGCCAGGGTTTGGATTCAATCTAAGCTCCAGTCAAGCCCCGTGGGCTGGCCGCTTCTGCGTTATCAATTAAGACAGAAAGGAATAGCTGAGCAGATAACGGAGAAGGCCTTAAGCGAGACAGCCGGGCAGTATGATGAATATGAGGCAGTTAGAAGGCTTGCAGCTTCCCGGCGTAAGCGCTATAAAGGCCTGGAACCGATGAAGATTAAGAGAAGATTATACGGTTATCTTCGCCGGCGAGGTTTCTCACAAGAGGCAATATTAGAGGCAATAAAATAGTTCACAGTTCACGGTTCACGGTTCACGGTTCACAGAAACAGAATAAGCAGGTCAACATTGACTACCGATGAGTTAAGGCAAAGGTTTTTGAAGTTTTTTGCATCCAAGAACCACAAAATATATCCCAGCGACAGCCTTGTTCCAAAAGAGGATCCCACGCTTTTGTTTACCTCAGCCGGAATGAATCAGTTTAAGCGGGAGTTTTTAGGTGGGCACACAAAGTTTGTCTGCCGCGCCACCTGCCAAAAATGTTTGCGCACCGGTGACCTGGATAAAGTGGGAAAGACCAATTTTCATCACACCTTTTTCGAGATGCTGGGCAATTTTTCCTTCGGCGGCTATTTTAAAGAGAAAGCAATTGCTTTTGCCTGGGAGTTTGTGAGCGAAGCGCTGGCTTTATCCAAAGAAAAGCTTTGGGTTTCGGTCTATAAAGAAGACCAGGAGGCATACGATATCTGGAAAGAAAAGATAAAGATTGCCGGAGAAAGAATCGTTAAATTAGGGGCAAAAGAAAATTTTTGGCCTGCCAATGCGCCGATAGAGGGGCCCGACGGGCCTTGCGGGCCGTGTTCCGAGATATTTTATGACCTGGGCAAAGATTTTGGCTGCGGCCGGCCGGAATGTAATCCGGCCTGCAGTTGCAGCCGTTTTGTAGAGGTCTGGAATTTAGTCTTTACCCAGTTTGACCGCCAGGGAGAAAACAATTTATTGCCTTTGCCGAAAAAAAATATTGATACGGGAATGGGCCTGGAGAGAATGGCCGCGGTTCTGCAAGGAGCGCCCAATAACTTTGAGATAGATACTTTCAGGCCCATCACCGAAGAGATTGTTCGTTTGGCTTCACTTTCCGGCGATAAGCTTGAATCCGCCCAATTATGCGCGCGCAATGCCATAGCCGACCATATTCGGGCAATTACTTTTGCGGTGGCCGAGGGCATTTTACCTTCAAACGATGAGCGCGGCTACGTAATCCGCAAGTTGATTCGCCGCGCGGTCTGGCACGGCAGGAGTTTGGGAATTGAGAAACCCTATCTGTATAAAATTATTCCTTCCGTGGCCAGGGCAATGAAGGCAGGCTATCCGGAACTTGAAAAAAGAAGAGAAGAGATTGCCCAGGTGGTGTTGGCGGAAGAGAAGCGTTTTCGCGAGACTCTCCAGCGGGCAGTTGCTTTTGCCAAGGAGATTATTGCGGGGCTCACGGCGCAAGGAAAATCTGAAATTCCAGGCGAGGCGGCATTTAAATTATACGATACCTATGGGTTGCCTCAAGAGATGCTGGAGAGTATTGTTGGCTGGCGCGGTTTTAAACTGGATAGGAAAGGCTTTGCCCGGGAGTTAGAGTTTCAGCGCAATATATCTCGAAAAGCCGCTGCTTTCGAAACCAGCGTTTTTGTAGGGACACTTGCTAGTACGTATAAACTCAAACCCACAAAATTTGTGGGTGAGAAAAAACTTTCTGCGAACACCAGGGTTTGCGCCTTATTTAGAGATAAAGACGACCAGCCGCTTAAAGAGGCAAAACAGGGAGAAACAATAAAGCTCGTTTTAGAAACCACGCCTTTCTATGGAGAATCCGGCGGATTGGTGGGCGATACAGGGCTGATTAAAAATAAAAACGCAAAAATCAGGGTATTTGATACCAAAAAAATTGACCGCACGATTGTCCATTTAGGAGAACTCCAGGAAGGCGCGATTAAAGTTAATGCTCAAGTAGAGGCAGCAGTTGACGCTCAAAGACGCAGCAGTATCGCCTGGAATCATACGGCTACCCATCTTCTGCAGGCAGTGTTAAGAAAGGTGCTGGGGGAACATGTAAGACAGGCGGGCTCCTGGGTTGGCCCTGATAGATTAAGATTTGACTTTACCCATTTTCAGGCTTTAACCAGGCGCCAGCTGCAGCGGGTAGAGGAATTGGTAAATAACCACATTAAGCAAAATAAGAAAGTAGATGTGTTGAAAATGAGTTTTGAGCAGTCGCAGAAGTTGGGGGCTTTGGCCTTTTTTGGGGAAAAGTATCAAGAACAAGTGAGGGCGGTTAAGATAGGCGATGTCTCTTTAGAACTCTGCGGCGGCGCCCATGCTTCATCCTCCGGGGAGCTCAAGCTTTTTAAGATTATTGGAGAATCTTCGGTTGCTTCGGGCATAAGAAGGATAGAAGCAACAACAGCAGCAAAGGCGCGAGAGCTGCTTAAAGAAGAGAAAAATCAACTTATGGAGTTTGCGCAGACTTTTGGCGGTTCGCAGGAAGAACTGCCGAGGCGTATTGAAGGCCTTTTAGGCAAGGTTAAAAAGTTAGAGAGAAGATTAGAAGCCTTAAGATTGCAAAATTTCAAATCGAAAGTAGCAAAAATTGTGGCCGATGCCCGGGAAATCAAAGGGGTTAAGATTATTGCGCAAGAGATAAAAAGTGCGGATATGAAGCTTTTACGTTTAATGGCCGATTTGCTAAAGCAGAAAGCGTCTCCTTGCGCGGTTGTTCTGGCTTCCGTATGGGAACAAAGGGCGCTTATGGTTTGTGCTTTAACTGCCCAACTGCGTCCCCGGGGTTTGGATGCCGCTAATATTATCCGCGCTATAGCGTTGGATGTGGACGGCTCAGGCGGGGGACGGGCCGACTTTGCCCAGGCAGGCGGAAGCGGCGTGCGAGGCCTGAAGAAGGCATTAATGAAAGCGCAAGGAATTATTGAGAAGGAGCTCAAGGACAATGAAGGTAATTAAGCCCGGCGGACGACAAATGCAAAAGATATTAAACCGTGATTTAAGTACCAGGAAAAGGGCCCAGGAGAGGGTAAGAAGGATAATCGAGGATGTGCGTTCTTTTGGCGATGAGGCGGTTTTGAAATACACCAGAGAGTTTGACTGCGTTAAATTAACTGCTAAACACCTGAAGGTGAGCGAAACTGAAATATCTGCCGCTTTTCAGAATATCGACCCCAAGTTTGTCTCTACTCTTAAAGTTATTATAGATAACGTCAATAAGTTTTACACCAAACAGCTAAAGAAATCCTGGAAGATTAGAGGAGAAGAGGGCACCAGTCTCGGAGAAAAAGTTACTCCTTTGGAAAAGGTGGGGATATATGTTCCCGCCGGAACAGCGCCTTTAATCTCCACGGTATATATGACGGTTATACCGGCAAAGATTGCGGGCGTAGAAAGGATTATTTTGACCACCCCCCCCAATAAGTATGGAACGGTTGACCCTTATATTTTAGTTGTGGCAAATTTACTGAAGGTCGACGAGGTTTATAAAATAGGAGGCGCTCAGGCTATTGCAGCTTTAGCCTTTGGCACAAAGACCGTGCCCCGCGTAGATAAGATAGTGGGCCCGGGAAATGTATATGTCAACGAAGCCAAAAGACAGGTATTCGGCTATGTAGGCGTGGATATGTTAGCCGGCCCAAGCGAAATTGTGATTTTGGCCAGCGGCACAAGCCACCTTGATTTTATCGCTGCTGATTTGGAGGGCCAGCTTGAGCATATCGGCTCTTTAGCTATTTTAGTAACCAGCTCCAAAAAATTGGCCCGGGTAGTGAAGAAGCGTTTAAGCGGGGGCTACATTGTCGTAGTAAAGAATTTGCAGGAAGCAACAGAGCTGATTAATCGCATTGCTCCCGAGCATTTGGAGATTATGGTAAAGAACCCACGCAAAGTCCTGAAAAAGATAAAAAATGCCGGGGCAATATTTTTGGGCCCGTATTCTCCTGTGACTTTGGGCGATTACGCTGCCGGCCCAAGCCATGTCCTGCCCACTGCGGGGACAGCGCGTTTTTCTTCCGGGCTATCCATAAATAATTTTGTGAAAAGGTCTCATGTAATCT
>CAZPSS010000025.1:6660-10996 GCA_964589565.1 uncultured Planctomycetia bacterium | reverse complement strand
TCTTTATATTCCAGGGCTTTATTGATTAGTTCTATCGCCGTTGTTCCGTCTATAGGAGTTGCGCTAATGCCGCTGCTTAGGCTTAAGGCAACTGCGGGGGCTTTAAGGTTATTCTGCCTTAACCCGTATCTTTCTATTTCCTTTCTTATATTTTCAGCCAGTTTGAATGACTCTCTTTTATTTTTTTCCGGCAGGACTACAGCAAACTGATGGTCGGAAAACCTTGCCGTTTTATCAATTTCGGTTGTACTTTCTTTTAGGGCCTGGGCTATTCTTTTCAAGGCCTTTTCGGCAGCTATTTCTCCCCTGTCCTGGCGGTATTGTTCAAAGTTATCAAGGTCAAAAATAGCAAAAGAGCAAGGCCGCTGATAGGAGATCGCTCTTTTAATTTCTTCATCTAAACGGCTGCGGATATAACTTTCGTTGTAGAGCCCGGTAAGCTCGTCTCTTACAGTCAATTCTTCTGTCTTGGACATCAGGATATCGTTTTCTACAGCCACAGCAACCTGTTTAGCAAAGACGCCGATCAATTCTACTTCATCGTCCGTAAAGAGAAAGCGCTCTGCATTATTTGCCGTTCCTAAAATGCCGACGACCTTGCCGGAAGAAGTAATGGGCAAGACTGCTATATTCTTTGCCTGCAAAATTTTTTCCAGGTTTGCGTCGCTAACCTTGGGTTTGTTTTGCGAATCTATAACTAATGGATGCGCGTCCTCGAAGACTTTACCTAAGAACCCTTGGCCGATTTTGATTTTAACCTCTTTTAAACGGTTGCTTTCTATATTTGCTTGTGCTCGCATGCTCAACTGGCCTGTGCCTTCGTCCAGAAACATAAGGAACGCCGCGCCCCCTGCTTCCAGCTGGGAGAGTTTTTCTGTTATTAAAGTTAGAATTCCATCTAAATCAGTGGTGCTGGTGATAAGGTTGCCTACCTGCAGGAGGCTGGAGAGGGCAAAGACCTTTTTATTTATTTCCATATTTATTTGTTTAATCTTTTCTCCGTACGAATGCAGCTCACTCATATTTTTTTTGAGTCTTCCGGAAAGCCGGTTCAGAGAACCGCTCAGCTCGCCGATCTCGTCTTCTCCCGTTAATTTGAGCTGCTCATCTAATTTTCCCTCGGCAATTCCTTTGGCGTGCGCGGCAATCTGAATAATAGGATAAATAATCTTTTTGGCTAAGTAAAACCCTAAAGCCATAAGGATAAGAGTAATGGCGAAGACCAAAGAGATATCCCCCAAATTCTCTATTGTGGGAAAGATGTAATAGATGATTAAATACCCGCAAACCAGCATTGGAATGACAGACATCAAAGCAAAGGCTGCGGTCAATTTGTGCCTTATGCCCCTTGGGGCCAGCGATAAAGATTTAAAGAACTGTTCCATTATTCACCTTTCCTTTCTTGTAATATTTTTTCTTTTTTCATTGTTTTGATAATCCTGCCTTCTAAATCTTTTTTGGACCCCATGCCGCAGCCATCGATGTCCAACTTTCTCATTACATTGACTATTGCGGAGATAATCTTGCTTCTGGAGAGCTTCCCTCCCGCGCTAAAGAGGGCGTCTTTTCCGATCTTATCCAGAAAATCAAGCTCCTCTCGCGTAAGAAAAGTAATCACGCGGTGAGCGTTTCCTTTCGGATTGTCTGGTTTCTTTATCATTTTGTCCTCAAAAAATTAAGGCCTTTGGTTTTTCATCCGCTAACCAAAGGCCCCAGCATTTTCCGCTTTCGTTTGGCAGCCCAGCTGTCCCGAAGTTTCGGGACCTGTGGCTTTGCGCCCCATTCTTACGGCCTGTGCTGGCTGCCCCTCACCTTTTACGTATTCAAGATGCTAACACCTTATGCTTTAGCCAGTTGAAATACTAAAAAGGTGAGGGGCAAATGGTTAGCCTTTTTCAAACACGTTTCCGTTGTTTCTTACAATTGAAAGTATAGCACAAAAGATAGTATTTGTCAAGATGGCATTTTACATTTTGTGCAAAATAACATTTTAGCAACTCTAAGTTCGCATTCCGATGTTCAAAAGTAAGAATATAGAAGACATGGTGGTAAGTAGAGATGACCCGCCATAGCTTATTAGAGGTAGAGGCAGGCCCACTACAGGCACAAGCCCCATTGTCATAGCGATATTTATTACAACCTGAAAGGAAAGCATTGCAATTATGCCGCAGATTATAAGCCTGCCTGAAGAGTTCAGGCAGTGCCGGCCGCAGCAATAGGCGCGCCAGATTAAAACAAAATATAGAATTAAAAGTAACATCGCGCCGGCAAAGCCCCATTCCTCACCTACTACTGAAAAGATAAAGTCTGTATGGCGCTCAGGCAAAAAATTTAACTGATTTTGCGTCCCCGCCAGCCACCCTTTGCCAAAAAGCCTTCCTGAGCCAATAGCAATCTTGGATTGAATAACTGTATAGCCGGCGCCTAAGGGGTCTATGTTGGGATTAATAAATACCAGAATTCTCCTTTTTTGATAATCTTTAAGAAGTTGCCATAAAAGTGGCGTAGATAACAGGGCAATTGCGGAAATCAAGAGTAAAGTCCGCAAGGAAGCCCCCCAGACATAAATGACCGCGAAGAGAATAGGGATTAAAGTTAGGGCGGTTCCCAGGTCGGGCTGTTTAACAATTAAGGCAAAAGGAGCCATGCATATCAGGAAAGAAATAGCTAAATGCCGGCCAAGAACAGTTTCTTTTTGCCCCAGGTATCGCGCTAAGGTCAAAATAATTATAAGCTTACTGAATTCAGAGGGCTGGAAGGTTATATTGCCAAAACTAATCCATCTCTGCGCACCAAGCCTGGTATCGCCCAGAAGTAAAACCAAGAGCAAAAAAACAAAGTTTATTGCATAGAGAGGATAAGCCAGCTCTAACCAGACTTTGTAATCTATCTTCACTAAAAGTATCCCGACTAAAAGGGCAAGGGCAAACCAGATGAGTTGCCTTAAAAGAAAACTTTGGGGCAAGATCCTGCTGCCGTAGGCGCTGTTGACGCTGCCGTAGGCGCTGTTGACGCTGCCTCCGTGAGTCTGCTGGTAAGTTGCGCTATAGAGGAAAAGCAATCCAATTGCGAAAATAAGGATAGCCGTCAGAAATAAAATGAAATCGAACTTCTTCCAGATTTTGCGGTTAAACATAGTTCTCAAATCAATAATATTAATGTCGAATTTCTCAATGACGAATGCCGAATGAATGACAAATTATTTAATGTCTAATGACGAAATTAAGTTTTTTATTTATATTTGGACATTTGAGCATTGGACATTCATTAGTCATTCGGATTTAGTCATTAGTCATTTAACTATATTTTATTTTCTATGATATATTTCACAATCTCTTTAGCTATCCTGGTTGGAGCCTCTCCCCCGCTTCCCCCGTATTCCAAAAACACCAGAACCAGAATATGCGGCTCTTCAAACGGATAAAAGCCGGCAAACCAACCATGAGTAATACCCTTTGCTGTCTGAGTAGTTCCGGTTTTGCCGGCCCATTGCACACCGGGAATATTTGCATTGTGGGCGGTTCCCTGTTCATCCTGAATAACCCGGCGCATCCCTTCCCTGATTATTTCCATGGTCTCTTTTTTAAAGGCCAGATTTTTCCGAAGAACGAAAGCAGGTTGTTTTACTATGTGCGGCCGGACCAGGTATCCTCCGTTGGCTATTGCAGAAACCATTTGCGCAATCTGCAGGGGGGTGGCTAAAAGAGAGCCCTGTCCGATAGAAAAATTAGCCGTTTCTCCGTCATACCATCTTTGTTTATAGTTTTTCAGTTTCCAGCTCTTGGAGGGAACGAGCCCTTTTGACTCGTATGGCAAATCTATGCCTGTGGGCAGCCCCAGGCCGAATTTGCGGGCGAAGAGTGAGAGCCTGTTCGGTCCAAGGGAAAGCCCTAATTTATAAAAAAAGACATTACAGGAATGAGCGAGAGCCGAATATAAATTTTGTCTGCCGTGGCCGTCGAGGTTCCAGCAGAAAAAATCACGGTTGCCTACTTTAAGGCTTCCCGAACATTCAACCGTTGTTTCGGGAGTAATTTTGCCGCTCTCTAAGCCTGCTGCGGCTACAACAATTTTAAAAATAGAACCGGGAGAATAACTTCCTGAAATGGCCCGATTAAGCAGAGCTGCTTCTCCTGAGGCAAGCAATTTTTTTAGTCTGTCGGTAACTGCTAACTTTCCATTAAGGGCGGCTATAAACAGGTTGGGGTCGAAACCTGGTTTGCTTACCATTGCTAAAATCTCGCCATTTTGCGGGTTTGCCACTATGCAAGCGCCTTTTCTTTCTTCCAATAAACGAGCAACAAATTCCTGCAATCGAGCGTCAATGGTTAAGCGA
>CAZPSS010000025.1:0-6650 GCA_964589565.1 uncultured Planctomycetia bacterium | reverse complement strand
CGAAGGTCATCTCCTGCCTGAGCCTGTTTTGACCCCAGGATTTTGACAAGATGGCCCCGGTTGTTTACTTCTACCTGCATTCCGCCTGATTGCCCCCTTAAATAATGGTCAAACTCCTGTTCCATGCCGCTTTTTCCCACCAGGCCCTTAGCTTGTAAGCCGTAGGATTTAAATCTGGTTAATTCTTCCTCAGTTACCTTGCCTAAATATCCAAGAACATGACAGAGGGTTTCTCCGTACCGGTAATCTCGCAAGGCTTCAGTCTGGATGATTAGTCCCGGGATGTCAGACTCCCGAGATTCTAAAGCTATAGCAGTCTTTTTAGGGACATCCCGGGCAAGCACGACCGGAATAAAAGGAGCAAGGCGGTTTTTTCTAAATTGGCGCAGCAGTTTGTCTGGCGCAATGCCTAAAATGGGCCCGAGCTTATCGAGTGTTTGCCGGACATCCTGTATTTCTTGAGGAAGTAAAGCCACATTAAAGATAAGTTGCAGGCCCGCCAAAATGGTTTTGTTGCGGTCATAAATCAATCCCCGCGCCGCAGGAATTTCAATAAGTTTAATTATGTTGTTCCGGCTTAATTGAAGATAGTAAGATCCTTTGATGAGCTGGCTATAAGCCAGGCCGCCAATCAGAAAAAGAAAAAAAACCAGAATTAGTCTTTTCAACAATCGTAAACGCATGGTCAAAAAAAAGATGAAACCACAAGATTACACCAGATTAACACAGAAAAATAATAAAGAAGAATCTTGTGAAAATCTGTGAAATCTGTGGTTACAATCTGTTGTAGATTTTGTTTTTTTACAGTGTTTATCCGTGTTCATTCGTGGTTTCATTTTATACTTTATAAGGGAGAGGGAGGATATATAGTTTTTAAAAACCAAAACACAATGGGCGAGATACAGGCAGTATAAAAAGAGACAGGCAAAATAATAGAGCTTAGCGCATTGACTAAGGACAGACCTGCCCCGTTTGTAATGGGGTTTGCGCCGAAGGTTTGAAAAAGCAAAAATAAAAAGAGGTAAATTACACAGCAGAAAATAAATGTGACAGACATTTGTCCGAGAACTCTACGCGTAGATACCCCGCCCTTTCTGCCCAGTAGTTTTTCTTCGTAAGTAGAAAAGGCGGGGTGAACCCATCGGGCTATATGCCCCAAGAGGAGCGCTCCTAAGGAATAAGTAAACACTGCAGTGCCCGTTGGAAGGCCGCAAGTTGCTTCGCTGAAGAGTGCGCAAAGCGCACCTACCGCAAGCCCGTAAATTTGGCCGTGGTGGAGACTAAAAAAGATTATCAGAATAAGCAAAATATCCGGCTTGCTCTCAAAAATCCGGACGTAGTTAAGTAACGTACATTGTAAAACCGTGAATAGAATAATTAAAAATAAAATTAGTGAATTTCTTAGTTTCATTTTTCATGGTATAGGAAAGTATATAGCGGATACCACTGCGAAAATTGCATATTAAGGTTATTGCCGAAGGCAATTTTCTTGTTGCTCAGTGATAACCAGAACTTCTTCCAGGGTTGAAAACTCAACTGCCGGTTGGACCTCGGCTACCTTATATAACAGGTCTTTTTCTTCTACCGCTACAACTTTTCCAATTAAAACCCCCTTGGGGTATATTTTTCCCAAGCCCGAAGAGATAACTTCATCCCCCACTTTTATTTCTCCTTGAATATATTTTATCTTGCAGACGCTGCGTCCTGCCTGGTCGGTGCTGCCAAAAACTATACCTTCTTCGCGGGTGCGCAAAATTTTAGCGGGAATTTTAGAATTAAAGTCGAGAATTAAGGTGACCTTACTTAGACTGGGGCCGACCTCGGTGACCTTGCCTACCAGGCCTGCTCCCAAGACCACAGGCATATCTTTTTTTATCCCGCTTAATTTGCCTTTGTTAATGAGCACAGTTTTGGTCCAATTGGAGGAATCCTTGCCCACCAAAAGAGCCGCACAAGTTTGTTGGGTTTTTCTTTGCGGCAGAGATAAAAGACTGCGCAGGCGCCTGTTTTCCGATAACACCTCTTGCAATTGGACGGTTTGGGCGCTTAGTTTATTAATCTTTACGCTAAGTTTTTTCTTTTCTTCGAGTAAATTTTGAAACTTCAGGAAGTCTGTTGCGTTGGAAGAGATACCCTGGCAAAGCTTAAGCGGCGGCAGGAGTAAGGCTGTTACAGCGGGCTTTATATATTTAGAGAGGGGAACATAAAAAGTTAGAAAGAGCAATATTGCTCCTGACAAAACAAGCATTCGAATAGTGGGCTTTAAATTTCTGAACCACTTTAATCTCACAGCCCTGCCTTAGTGGGGACAAGAAGCCTTTTAAGATAGTGTATCTCGTCTAATACTTTTCCTGTCCCCAAGGCTACGGAAGTTACGGGGTCTTCGGCTATATGAATAGGAAGACCTGTTTCTTCGGAAAGCAGCTTGTCAATGCCGTAGAGAAGCGAACCGCCTCCGGCCATGACTATTCCCCGCTCAATCAAATCCGCAGAAAGTTCGGGCGGAGTCCTTTCCAGAGTAATTCTGGTTGCTTCCACGATAGCATTAATAGGGACAGACAATGCTTCTCTTATTTCTTCGGAAGAAATGGTAATCACTTTAGGCAGGCCTGCTACCAGGTCTCTTCCTCTGACCTCCATAGTCATTTCTTCATCTAAAGGATAAGCTGAGCCGATTTTTATTTTTATTTCTTCCGCAGTTCTTTCTCCAATCATCAGATTGTAAGTCTTCTTCAAATGCTCAATGATGGCCTCGTCCATTTCATCTCCGCCGATTCTAATACATTTAGCATAGACAATACCACCCAAAGAAATTACCGCCATCTCGGTCGTGCCCCCGCCAATATCAATGATCATATTTCCCGCTGGTTCCTGAATGGGCAGACCCACACCTACGGCGGCAGCAATGGGTTCTTCTACTAAGAATACCTCGCGGGCACCGGCATGCTCCGCAGAATCTTTTACCGCCCGTTTTTCTACTTCTGTAATGCCTGAAGGAATTGCGATAATCATTCGCGGACGCACCATGACTCGCCGGTGATGCACCTTTTTTATAAAGTAACGCAACATACTTTCCGTAACTTCAAAATCGGCGATTACTCCATCTTTCATCGGCCTGATTGCCACAATGCTTCCCGGGGTGCGCCCTATCATTTTCTTGGCTTCCTCCCCTACTGCCAGCACTCGGGAGGAACCTTTCTGGATGGCTACTACAGAAGGCTCACAAAGGACCACGCCTTCTCCCTTGACAAAGACCAGGGTTGTGGCAGTTCCCAGGTCAATGCCCATATCGTTAGAGAATAGTCCCATCACATAATTAAAACCCCTGACCAGCTGTTTCCATATCTGTAATAAAATGTTCATCAGTTCTCCACTCCTTTTATCTTAAAATTTTACCAAACTAAGCCCCCATTGTCAAGAACTTAAGCCTGAGAGCATATCAAAGAAGCCGGGGAAAGAGATGTTCACACACTCTATGTTTTTGATGGTAGTGCGCCCGGTTGCCACAAGGCCGGCAATAGCCATACTCATTGCTGTGCGGTGGTCATCGAAACTGTCTATAGTAGCGCCGATAAGCTTTGAAGGACCGCGGATGATGATGTCGTTGCCCAAGCTCTTAATGCCTGCCCCCATCTTCGTTAAGTTAGAAACCATTGCATTAATTCTATCCGTTTCCTTGACTCTTAATTCACCGGCCCCCTGGATAATAGTTGTGCCCCTGGCTTGCGTAGCTGCCACCATTAAAATAGGAAGTTCATCGATAAGAGAAGGAATTTGCCTGGGATTGATAGTTAAGCCTTTGAGATGGCTATGCCTTGCCGTTATTTCTCCTGTTGCTTCATCACAAAAATCTTCGCCTGCCATCCGGCTATCCCGATATTTCCAGCTAATGGAAGCGCCCATTTTCTGCAATACTTCCAAGAAAGCCGTGCGCGTGGGATTAAGCCCTACCGACTTTACTGCAACCGAAGACTTTTTAGAAATGCATCCGCCTACCAGAAAGAAGCTTGCGGAGGAGATATCTCCCGGGACATCCACATCCCTGCTGTTTAAATCGGTTTTTCCCTTCACGGAAACCGATAGGCCTTGCACGCAAATTTGCGCACCAAATCTTTTCAAGAGCCTTTCTGTGTGGTCTCTGGATTTGACTGGCTCCGTTACTGTTGTGCTGCCTTGGGCGTAAAGGCCGGCCAAAAGAAGGGCAGATTTTATTTGAGCGCTGGCCACAGGTGTTTCATAACAAATTGGCCTAAGGCCCCCCCCTTGGATAGTTAAAGGCGCAAAATTGCCTCCATCTTTTCCTCTAATTTTTGCTCCCATTAACGACAGGGGACTAACAACCCTTTTCATTGGTCGTCTGGAAAGCGAGGCATCTCCCCAGACACGACAGCTAAAGGGCTGCCCGGCCAGCACCCCTAAAATTAATCGCATCGAAGTCCCGGAGTTACCTAAATAAAGCTTTCCCTTTGGTTTGCGCAGGCCGTTTAAACCTTTTCCTTGAATACAAAAAGAGCCACTGTCCTTTTTTATGGCAACACCCATAGTTTTGAAAGCATTTAGGGTGCGAAGACAGTCTTCGCAAAGCGAAAGATTCTTTATTATAGTTTTGCCGCAAGCTAAGGAAGAAATGATAATTGCTCGATGGGAAATAGATTTGTCAGGGGGAGGCGTAATTTCACCTCGCAAGCTTTTAGGTTCAATTATAACGCTGGGCATTTTTAACGCAGGATTCGCAATGAGGCGGTGTTTTTTTAGAAAGATTCAACGATGCTATTCTCGTTAATCTCCTCCTTCTGCGAGCCGGGGAGAATAGATGCAGTACACATTGTATCATAGACTTTTTCTACTTTAACTTTTCCGATTTCCTGGGAATTACGATAAACCACAAACTCATCGCCGATGCCGACAGCATCCTTTTTACCCAGGTCAATAACCACGAAGTGGAATTCCCTATTTACGACTAACACCTTTGCGCTTAATTTTTTCTTCGGCTTAACTACAATTTTCTTAAGTTTTACGCCCGGGCGAGCTGCGGAATTAGCCGGCTCTTTCTTAAATTCTTCAACCTGCCGTTTTACTTCTCCGAACTTTTCCTCTAAGCTATCGTACCTTTCCCTTAATTGCGCAAGGGCGTTGGCTAAAGTTGTCCTTTGCCCCTCTTTGCTTACCAGATTATTTTCTAACTTCTTAACATGGATATCCTTTTTGTCTATTTCTTCCAAGGCGCTCTGATAATTTCTCTTTTCTTGTTCGAACTGCCTTGCTAACATTTGGGCATGCTCTTTAAGTTGGATCAACTCTAATTGACTGCGGTCTAAGTTTATCTCTGTAACTCTTTTAGCTTTTTTGGTTTCCGATAATTCTTGTTCAGTTTCAATTCTTTTGGTTTTCTCCTGGAGCATAAGAAATAAAAGACCTGCGGCGCATAATAGAGAAATTGTAAAGCTGATAACCCATAAGACATTCCCGCCTTTAAATGCCTTGTTCATTAAAGCTCCCCCTTTCCTTTGCGAAAATTGCATATTAAGGTTATTGCCGGAAACAATTTTCTTGAATAACAGTATAACATAGCCTTTTAAAAAATCAAGAAAAATTTACTATTTTATGGTATAGGAAAGTATAAACACAATACCACTGCGAAAATCGCACTTGTGCCCTTTAGGATATTAGAATTATCGCGAAGCGATTTTCTTGATGAGTTGAGGAAATTCTTAAAATATTCCGGGATGTCGGATTGAAATTCAACAAATTCTCCGCTGCGAGGATGACAAAATCCTAATCGTGTTGCATGTAAAGCCATGTGGCTGAACTTGTCTCTTCTGCCGTAGGCGCTGTTGACGCTGCCGTATCGGCTGTCTCCGAGAATAGGATGGCCGAGAAATTTTAGATGAACCCTTAGCTGATGTGTTCGGCCGGTATGCGGAGAAAGCTCAAGAAGCGTTAGCTCTTTGTACCTTTTGAGAACTCTGTACCTTGTTAAGGCATGCCTGGCTTTTTTGCCGTAGGCGCTGTTGACGCTGAGAAAACTTACTGCCATCTTCTGGCGATTTCGCGCGTCTCTGGCAATAGGTAACTCGATTAGCCCTTCATTATGAGCAACCTTTCCTTTGACTATGGCTATATATTTACGCTTAACAGTGTGCCGGCGAAATTGTTGAGCTAAATTTTGGTGAGCAAAGTCGTCTTTAGCAATAACGAGCAGTCCACTTGTATCTTTATCTAAACGGTGCACTACCCCCGGCCTTAAAGGCCCGTTGATTGTAGAAAGCCGGCACCCATAATTTAATAGGGCGTTTACCAAAGTATAAGAATAGTGGCCCTGGGCCGGATGCGTTACCATCCCTGCCGGTTTATTTATTACCAAAAGGTCCTTGTCTTCAAAGATAATGTCCAGGGGGATTTTTTCCGGCAAGACTTCAGGCTGCAAGCTTTTTTCAGGAATATTTATTAGCAAAATATCATTTTCTTTAACTTTATAGCGGGCTTTGACGGGCTTTTGATTTACAAAAATTTTTCCCGTTTTTATCAGCTCCTGAATTCGGCAGCGAGAGATAGCAGGCTTTAAGTTTTTATTTTGGTATAGGAAAGTATATAGCGGATACCACTTCGAAAATCGCTTCTTAGAGTTATCGCTGAAAGCGATTTTCTTG
>CAZPSS010000024.1:3845-11010 GCA_964589565.1 uncultured Planctomycetia bacterium | reverse complement strand
ACTTGTGCCCTTTAGGGTATTAGAGTTATCGCGAAGCGATTTTCTTGTAACAAGAAGCAATAGTATACCAAAACCGCGCCCTTGTCAAGCAAGAAAATCGCCTCTGGCAAATAACTTTGTGCGATTTTCGCCGTCCCCCTGCTTTGTTTTCCCTGTCCCTGCGCAGGAGAAAACAAGGGGGACAGAAAAGTATTTATACTTACATTCAAAAAGGCAGATTTTTCTTGACAAAATTAGCTTTGATGGTATACTGAAGACAGTCTTCGGGGCAGGGTGTAAATCCCGACCGGCGGTAAAAGCCCGCGAACCCCGCAGGTGCGGAGTAGAGCTGGTGGAATTCCAGGGCCGATAGTAACAGTCTAGATGGGAGAAGATAGTTTAGTTGACAGTTGACAGTTAACTGTTCACAGATAAACCCCCGAGGATTATTTTCGGGGGTTAATTTTTTATGGAGCGGGACTTTAATACTATCCCAGAGATAGTCGAGGATTTGAAACAAGGCAAAATGGTCATTGTTATTGATGACGCCGAACGAGAGAATGAGGGCGATCTGATTATGCCAGCCTCATCTGTCACGGCCCAAGGCATAAACTTTATGGCCAAGCATGGCCGGGGACTAATCTGTATGCCTATGGAGGCGCAAAGACTGGATGAATTGGGACTCTACCCTATGGCAAATGAAATGAAAGACCCTTTTCAAACTGCCTGGACAATATCCGTTGATGCAAAAAGGGGAATTACTACCGGCATTTCTGCTGCCGATAGAGCAAAGACGATAAAAACCCTGATTGACCCTGAAACCGGCAAGGATGATTTAGTCAAGCCGGGACATATTTTTCCCTTACGAGCGCAAAAAGGGGGAATTCTCGCCCGGGCCGGACATACCGAGGCCTGTGTGGATTTAATGAAATTGGGCGGCCTTTATCCGGCAGGCGTAATTTGCGAAATTATGAACGAAGACGGCACAATGGCCAGGACCGGCGACCTTCTAAAGTTTACGCGCAGACACGGCCTTAAGATTTGCACCGTTTGCGCCTTGATTGAATATAGAAGAAAACAAACTAAATTGATTAAAAAGATTGAAACGGCAAACCTACCTACGGAATACGGGGCCTTTAAACTTATAGTCTACGAATCAACTGTAGATAAGCTGCATCATCTGGCTCTGGTGTTAGGTGAGGTTAAAGGCAGCGTACCTGTGTTGGTGCGCGTTCATTCCCAATGCCTTACCGGTGATGTCTTCGGCTCTCAACGTTGCGATTGCGGAAAACAACTCTTTAAGGCAATGGAAATGATTCAAAAGGAAAAAAAGGGTGTGCTTTTATATATGCGCCAGGAAGGAAGGGGTATTGGCTTGGCCAATAAAATCCGGGCCTATGCCCTGCAAGAGCAAGGCCTGGATACGGTGGAGGCCAATCATGCCTTAGGCTTTAGCGCAGATTTGCGTGACTATGGAATTGGCGCGCAAATCTTAGTTGACTTAGGATTGGAAAATATCAGAATTTTGACCAATAATCCTAAGAAGATTGTAGGATTAGAAGGGTATGGCCTTAAGGTTGGGGAGTGTCTGCCCTTAGAGATAGAGCCTAATTCCTTAAATATAGATTATTTGAGAACAAAAAAGAAGAAGTTGGGACACATATTGAAACAGGTATGAAAGGAGGAAAAGATGGTTAAGACAATTGAGGCTCAGCTGATCGCTAAGGGTAAAAGATTTGGCTTGGTTGTTTCCCGCTTCAACGATTTTATCAGCAAGCATCTTTTGGAAGCAGCGGTAGATACACTTATTCGCCACGGAGCAGACAAAAACGACTTGGAAGCCATTTGGGTGCCAGGTGCATGGGAGCTTACTCTGGTAGCAAACCGGATGGCCAAACTTAAGAAATACGATGCCCTGATTTGCCTGGGCGTAATAATCAGAGGGAGCACTCCTCATTTCGACTATATTGCCGCCGAAACAGCCAAAGGATTAGCCGCGGTTAGCCTTGCCACAGGTAAGCCTGTGGCCTTTGGCGTGATTACTGCAGACAATATCGAGCAGGCCATTGAGCGCGCCGGCACAAAAGGAGGCAATAAAGGAAAAGATGCGGCTCTCAGCGCTATCGAAATGGCTAACCTTTTGGATAAAATATAGTGAGGAGCGAAGCGACGAACAATGCGTAAGCGAAGCAAAGCCAGGGAGTTGGCGTTAAAGTTCCTTTATCAAGTTGATATAAGTAAAGAAGGGTATGAAGACGCGCTTGTGCATTTCTGGCGGGAACGCCGCACGGCAAAACCGGTAAAGGAATTTACTACGCAGCTTATTATCGGCACGCTTGAAAATTTAGCGCACATCGACAGCATGCTCAGCAAATATGCCCGCAATTGGCAGTTGAAAAGAATGGCGGTTGTGGACAGGAATATTTTGCGTCTCGCCGGCTTTGAACTGCTTTTTCTGGAAGATATCCCCCGCAAAGTTTCTATAAATGAAGCCGTGGAATTGGCAAAAAAATACGGCGATGTAGACTCCGGCAAATTTGTTAACGGCATTCTGGATAAAATCCACAAAAAAGAAGTAGCCAAAACATAAGATTTAGTTAGTCCGTTAGTCCGTTAGTTGGTTAGTTGGTTAAGAACTGACAAACGAACCAACGAACCAACGAACCAACCAACTAACGAACAATGAAATACGCCGACCTGCATATTCATACCAAGTTCTCCGACGGAACTGTCGCGCCGGAACGCATAGTTGAAAAAGCGCGCGAGCTGGGCTTATCCTGCATTGCGATTACCGACCACGACGCAGTCCTGGCAATTGAGCCGGCGATGAGAGAAGCCAAGAAGCTGAACATCGAAATTATTCCCGCAGTGGAACTCAGCGCCGAAATAGACGGTTGCGACATTCACATCCTGGGCTATTTTATTGACTGGCAGGCGCAGTGGTTTAAGAAAAAACTCGAACAAATATGCGATGTGCGTCAAAGGCGGGCCCTGGCAATAATAGAGAAGTTGCGGGCCTTTGGTATAAACCTGGATCCGGATGAGCTGATGGGCCAGGCTGCTGTGGGTTCGGTGGGCAGACTGCACATTGCCCGCCTGCTGCAAAAACAAGGCTTTGTCTACTCCGTTCAAGAGGCTTTTAATAAATATATTGGTAACGGCCACCCCTGCTATGTAAAGAAATTTAAGCTTACTCCTGCCGAGGCAATAAATATAATCCGCAGATTGAGAGGCGTGGCAGTGCTGGCTCATCCTCATCACATTGGTAAAGATGAACTTATCCCTGAACTTGTGCAATCAGGCTTAAGGGGGCTGGAGGTCTATTGTCCTGAATATGATAGCGCCGCAAGCAAACATTATCAAAGTTTAGCAAAGAAATATGGGCTGTTACTTACGGGAGGCTCTGACTATCATGGCCCGGATAAGGATAGGCTAAGCCTGGGAAAAATTAGGATCCCTTACAGCTTAGTAGAGGAACTTAAGAAAGAAGCCCAGTCTTCAAGAAAATCGCCTTCGGCGATAACTCTAAGATAACTCTAAGCGATTTTCGAAGTGGTATCCTATTTATACTTTCCTATACCATAAGAAATGAGCAAAAGTAACCTTGAACATGAGAAATTTATGCGTCTGGCCTTAAGATTGGCCAAGAAGGCTGCAGGCCTTACCAGCCCCAATCCTCTGGTAGGGGCGGTAATAGTAAAAAACAGGGCAGTCATTGGGCAGGCATATCATAAAAGAGCCGGCCTTGCGCACGCCGAAGTCCTTGCCCTGGATAAAGCAGGCAAAGCCGCCCGTGGCGGCAGCCTCTATGTTACCTTAGAGCCCTGTTGTCATTTTGGCCAAACCTCTCCTTGTGTGGAAAAAATTTTGGCCTGTGGAATAAAAAAGGTTATCTTTGCGCTCTCCGACCCCAATCCTTTAAATAATGGCAAAGGCCGGAAATTTCTGCGAAGACAGGGGGTAAAGGTTATTTCCGGTGTTTTGGAAGAAGAAGCAAGGGCCCTCAACCGTGTGTTCATTAAGCATATTACAAAACAGATGCCTTTTGTTACGGTCAAAATTGCCCAGAGTCTGGACGGAAAGATTGCTGCCTCGAGCGGAGATTCCCGATGGATAACTTCGCCGGCCAGCCGCAACTTCGCGCATAAATTGCGCAGCCAGGCAGATGCGGTCCTGGTGGGGATAAATACCGTTTTAAAAGACGACCCTTTATTGAGCTGCCGGCTAAACAACCGTCTCTATAAAAAACAGCCTAAAAAGGTCATTGTGGACACAAGGCTCAAACTCTCCCCAAATTCGAAAGTATTTTCTCCGCGTTCACCTGCAGAGGTTGTTATAGCTACGACGAGATTTGCTCCCCGCGCAAAAGTCTTGTATTTTAAGAAAAAGGCCACGGTAATTCTGGCCAAAGATGAAGAAAAAAGAGTAAACCTCCGGGATTTATTAAGCAAATTAGCCGGGCAAGGGCTTGCCCATATCCTCATTGAAGGCGGCGGCGAAATAATCGCCTCAGCCTTGGAAAAAGGATTAGTTGACAGGATGGTTGTGTTCATCTCTCCTAAAATCATCGGCGGACGCCAGGCGCCTACAGCGGTAGAGGGGAAAGGAATAGAGAAAATAAAGCAGGCCCTAAGGCTCAAGGATATGAAAGTTAAAAGAATTGGCTCAGATTTAATGATTGAAGGACGAGTAAAGGGTAAACTATGTTCACGGGAATTATAGAGGAATTAGGTTCGGTTAAATCTTTAGAGAAGACAAGCGCAATCTCTAAATTGCTTATTTTCGCTCCAAAAATTGCCCCTGATACCTACCTGGGCCAAAGTATTTGTGTCAACGGCAGCTGCCTAAGTGTCGTTGAAATAGAAAAAGATTTACTTGTTTTCGAAATAATGCAGGAGACGCTTAAGCGCACAAATCTGGGCTTTCTGAAAGACAACGATAAAGTCAATTTAGAAAGGGCATTGAAAGTCAGTGGACGCATCGATGGCCACTTTGTAAGCGGCCACACAGACGGGACCGGTATAGTCAGGAAAAGGCAAAGGAAAGGCGGCGATATAGCAATAGAGATAGAAACTGCCGAGCCAATTTTGCGCTACATAGTTTTAAAGGGCTCGGTGGCTTTGGATGGGGTAAGCCTGACAGTTTCCGCTTTAGAGGGCGGGACATTCGCGGTCGGCCTTATTCCTTACACTTTAAAAAATACCATCTTGGGGTTAAAAAAAGAACGAGATATAGTTAATATCGAATGCGATATCCTGGCCAAGTATATCAAGAAATTCCTCTCCCAAGATAAGCAATCTTCTACCTCAAAGATTACATCCTCCTTCCTCAAGAAACAAGGGTTTATTTAACCTTTATTGAGCCCTTTTTCCTTGTAACCATCTTGAGATTATGCTACAATTGTTCATTAAAGGAGCATTGAAAGATGATTTGGGAAGAAAGGGTCGAAGAAAAGTTTAAACTACTGCTATCCAAATTGCCTTTTTTTCACAGGTATATTGCCGAAAAGGTAGTAATCAAAAAAGCCGAAGAACTGGCTTCTCAGAGAGGAAGCAGCAAAGTAGAAAAGGACGACCTGAAAAAAGCCTTCTTGTCTGAAGTGCCGGAAGTATTTCGGAATTATTTGGGCGACCTTTTGAAAGAAGTCAAACTCGATTAATGGCAATAGATGTTTTCATCTGTGCTAATCTGTGTAAATAGCCGAACGGAGTGAGGCATATTAATGAAGGTTGCTGTTATTGGGGCGGGAGCCATAGGGAGTCTGGTTGCAGGCTATCTGCACGACAAGAATGAGAAAGTAATCTTAGTAGCCCATCCGCAGCAGTTTGCGGCCATTTCTCAAAATGGCCTGAGAATAAAAGGCATCCGCGGCAGACTATCGGTCAAAGTGCCTGTTAAAAGACAATTAGATGAAAAGGTTGATTTAGTTATTTTAGCCGTAAAGACTCAAGATTTAGAAAAGGCTATTTCGGAGAATTTTGCCTATTTAGAAACAGCGCGCATTCTAACTGTCCAGAATGGTGTCAGGGCAGAAGAACTTATCGCTAAAAGGCTTGGTAAGACTCACTTATTCTCCAGTATAGTTATGTTTGGAGCAACGTACCTGACGCCGGGTAAGGTTGTGCACAACTTTGAAGGAAATTGGCTCCTGGGTCAGGAGCAAACAAGCGCAAAAGAAGCTTTGGAGGAAATCAGAACGGTTACTTCAAGAATATTTCCTTCTCCTCTTGCCGATGACATAAAGGGGATGAAATGGCTAAAATTATTCCTCAATGCCAGTAACTGTTTGCCGGCTATTTTAGGCAAGAGTATACAGGAAACTTTCAAAAGTATTTCCATCTGCAAAATCAGTATGGGCATCTGGCGGGAAGGATTGATGTTAGCAGATAAAGCCCGAATTAGATTAAGCTCTTTGCCCGATTTCCCGGTAGAGCGGATTAGCAAGCTCGTCTCGAAGCCGCCGGATGAATCAGCGAAAGTGTTTTCTAATATAATGGCCAATTTAAGCAAAGAGCCTCTTTATGGTTCAATATTGCAAAGCATCAAAAGAAATCAGCCTTCAGAAATCGACTATATTAACGGAGAATTTGTCAATCTTGCTCAGTCAGTCGGCCAGAGCGCGCCACTGAATGAGAAACTTGTTCAGCTCGTGCATAACGTAGAAAAGAATAAACAATTCATAAGTGAAGAGGAGTTGATCAACCATGGCAGAGACGCCGTTTCCTAAATTAAAACTTACTGTTAATAAAGTAGAGGGGCATTGTTATCACGGATACAAAAAAGGCGATGAAATCATCTTAGAGGATTTTACCCATCCCCCTAAATCTTTTTGCCTGGGTTTAGGCCATGCCCTTTTTCCCTGTATTTATGCCTTAAGTTTTGCTGGACATTTTCCTTTTATGGATAACCAGCGTTCTATTCTGGTCACCTGTCCCGACGGAGGAAAGTTGGAATTCAAGGCAGAAGTATTGGATATAGAAGGTAAGGTTGCTATGCTGGCCAAAGACCCCGCCTACAAAGGCCCGCAGCCGAAAAAGATGCTTGTGGAGGTAGTTAAGGCCGGAGGTAAATGCGCCTATGGCTACAAATTAGGCGACAAATTTGAAGTTGAAGGCTTAAAGTGCATCCCTAATATGTGCGGAGCAGCTTACCATCTGATGTTTCCCGCGCTTTTTGCCCTTAACTT
>CAZPSS010000024.1:0-3835 GCA_964589565.1 uncultured Planctomycetia bacterium | reverse complement strand
GAGCAAAGTTCTTCTTTATGGACAATCCGGATTCTATAGATACAGTAACTTGTCCGGATGGAGGAAATATTGTATTTAGGGTAAGTAGAATGTCTCAATGACTAAATCCGAATGTCGAATAAATTTATGAAGAAGAGGGTAGTAATAACCGGTTTAGGGGTAATCGCACCCAGCGGTATGGATTTAAAAGAGTTCTGGCACAATATCTCTGCGGGTGTGCCTAAGGTAAAAAAGGTAACCAACTTCGATGTTTCCCAGTTTTACTCTCAAATAGCCGCACAGGTTGAGGAGTTTGACCCTTCTAAATTTGGCTTAAGTGAAAAGGCGGCAGCACGGACGGATCGCTATGTGCAATTTGCCTTGGCTGCTACTAAGATGGCCATTAAAGATGCTTCTTTAGACTTTGGCACACGGGAAAATGGACGTATGGGAGTGGTCCTGGCCAATGCCATCTGCGGCACAAGATATATGGAAGAGGAATTCCTGCGTGTAACCGGAAACGGCAAATTGCCTATTGACCCCCGTCTGGTGCGCCCTGACCTTTATGACGCCTCGATGTTTAATACCCCCTCCAGCGAAATCTCCAATTTTTATAAATTAAACGGCCATTGCCTGACTGTTTCTACAGGCTGTACTGCAGGCACGGATTCGGTCGGTTTCTCTTACGAACTCATTCAAGACGGCAAACAGGACATAATTATTACCGGCGCATCCGAGGCCCCGATTACACCCATTACCTTTGGGGCATTTGATGTGGTGAATGTACTTTCCAACCTTAATGATGAACCGGAAAAGGCCTCGCGTCCGTTTGACGCCAAGCGCAATGGCTTTGTTATCTCCGAAGGCTGCGGCATCCTGGTGCTTGAGGAATTAGAGCATGCCTTAAAACGCAAGGCCGGGATTTATGCAGAGATTATAGGTTTTGGAACCTGCAATAACGCCTTTCATATGACCGATTTGCCGGCCGAGGGAGAGGCAATGGCCGACTGCATAAGTTTGGCTTTAGAGGATGCGGCAACCCCGCCGGAAAAAATCGAATATATCAATGCCCATGGTTCCTCTACCCGCCAAAACGATGTCTTTGAGACCAGCGCCTATAAAAAAGTATTCGGCGAGTTGGCCTATAAGATTCCCATCAGCTCTTTGAAAGCTATGTTCGGACATCCCTTAGCTGCGGCTAATGCGGTGGAACTTGTGGCCTGTGGTCTAATCTTTAAGAACGACTTTTTGCCGCCTACGATTAATCAGGAAATCCCTGACCCGCAGTGCGATTTGGATTACATCCCTAATAAAGGACGAAAAAAGAGGGTGGAGTATATCTTAAAGACCAGTTCCGGATTTTCCGGGATACATTCTTCTATGGTGCTAAAACGCTGGGGAGGAAATTGATGCCTGGCATTGTGATTACAGGAATGGGCATAGTTGCCCCTCCGGGAGTGGGTAAGGCAAATTTCTGGCGGCATATCCGGCAAGGCCATTCCTTTATTAGCCCGATTACGCGTTTTGACGCCTCGCTTTATCCCTCGCGGATTGCCGGACAGGTTAAGGAGCTGGAGCCTTACAGCAACAGTTTCTCTCCGCGGCTTCTGAAAAAGATCGACCTCTTTTCTCATCTGGCTTTAGTGGCTTCGGAACTGGCCTTGAAGGATGCAAATATCGATTTAAATAACTTTGACCTCAAGCGCACCGGTATCTTTATGGGTAACGCTATCGGCGGCTGGCTGTTTGCGGAGACGGAATTAAGAGACCTTTATCTGGAAGGACGCGAAGGCGTCTCTCCCTATATGGCCTCGGCCTGGTTTCCTGCTGCCCCGCAAGGGCAAATTTCTATACATTATGGAATCAAAGGCTATTCCAAGACCCTGATTGCCGACCGCGCCGGTTCTCTGATGGCTATCGCTTACGGGACCCGGACGTTAAAAAGAAGAAAACTAGATTTAGTTTTGGCCGGAGGAATGGAGGCGCCGGTTACCCCGTATGCCCTTTTATGTTGCAACACCTACGGCCATTTGTCCAAAAAGAACGATGACCCAGCTTGCGCTTATGCGCCTTTTGATAAAGAGCGCAGCGGATTTGTTATTGCCGAGGGTTCAGGGATCTTAACCCTGGAAAGATTAAATGATGCGCAGAAAAGAGAGGCCCCTGTTTATGCAGAGATTTGCGGCTTTGCTACCAATTGTGACGGCTATGACCGCATCGAGCCTGACCCAGAGGGGACGCATTTAGCCTGGGCTATTGAAGAGGCGCTTAAAGAGGCGGGGTTTGCCAAAGACAGCATTGACTATATCTGCGCTGACGGCTCAGCTACGGTTTACGGAGACATTAGTGAGACCAGGGCAATAAAAAAGGCCTTTGGTGAGCGGGCAAAGGATATCCCCATCAGTACGCCAAAATCGATGTTTGGCAATATGTTGGGCGCTCAGGGAAGCGTGGATGTTATTACCACAGTCCTGAGCATGATGTATAGCACAATCTGCCCGACAATAAATTATAGAAATCCTGATCCGGAATGCGACCTGGACTATGTGCCGAATGAGGCGCGGCATAAAGAGATTAAGCGTGCGCTGGTCATATCGCGCGGCCGGGGCGGGATTAATGCGGTAATGGCGTTAGAAAACAGGAGGGAAAGCTAAAATGGCTGTCGAAGAGGATGTGCAGGAGGTTATCGTCCAAACCTTGAGTGTAAAACCAGAAGAGATTAAGGTAGATGAGAAGTTGTACGATTCTTTGGGCGTAGATTCGACCGAGATTGTGGATTTAAGGGTTGCCCTGGAGAAAAAGTTCAGTGTTAAAATCGACGCCAAAGAGATTACCAAGTTCAGCACGCCCCGGGATATAGCCGCTCTTATAGAAGGCAAAAAAGGCCAATGAGATTTATTGATTTAAGCCTACCTATTGATGACAAAAATCCGGAAGCCCATCCTATCAGGATAGAAAGGCTCGCCCACAAAAAAGGTATCGAGCATTTAAACTGGTTAATGATGCGTAAGAGTCTTAAGGGCATTGCTTCATATTTGGCCGGGAAAAGAATAATCAAACCTGCGGATTTACCCGACGAGGAGTTTCTTTCTCTGGAGATGGTCTATTGCAGCGTGCATACCGGCACACATGTGGATGCCCCTTTTCATTTTGGCACAAAATGCGAAGGCAGAAAGTCTAAAAAGATTGAAGAGTTGCCGCTGGATTGGTTTTATCAAGATGGAGTAGTTTTAGATTTAACTTATAAGAAACCCGCTGAGGCAATTAGCAGTCAAGACCTAATCACTGCACTCGATAGGATTGATTACAGATTAAACCCGAAAAATATTGTGCTTTTGCATACCGGCGCCGACAGGTATTTCGGCAGCAGAGATTATATGACCAAATTTGCCGGAGTAAGTGCCGAGGCTTTAGAATGGCTCTTGGGGCAGGATATAAAAGTAATCGGCATTGATGCCCTGGGATTTGACCGGCCGTATCCGGCAATGTTCAAGGATTTTTTATCAAAAAAAGACAGGACAGTTCTTTGGCCGGCGCATTTTTGCGGCCGCAACAAAGAATACGCGCATATTGAGCGGCTGGCCAACCTGGATAAACTGCCTTGTGCCTTTGGTTTTAAGGTCGCTTGTTTTCCGGTAAGAATAAAGGATGTGGGAGCAAGTTTTGCCCGCGTAGTGGCAATAGTAGAGGAGTAATATAGTATCCCCCCTTGTTTTCTCCCTGCAGATTTGCTATCGCAAATCTAAACGCAGGGACAGGTTCGAAAACAAAGCAGGGGGGATTAATTCGCCCCTGCCGTTTTGTTTCGCTTTTGTGAAGCGAAGCGGAACAAAACGAAACAGCAGGGGCTCATTAA
>CAZPSS010000023.1:8762-11125 GCA_964589565.1 uncultured Planctomycetia bacterium | reverse complement strand
CGGGGGAGCTGGTCGGATTCCAACATTGGCAGGATACGGGTTGAGCCGATTTTCGTCCTTAAGTAGACGCCTCTTTTGTGGGCTGATGTGACTTTGCCGATAATCTGCGCTTTTTTGCCGAGCGCCTGTTTTACCTTAGCGGCATCTTTTTCATCCACAAAACAGACAAATTTCCCTTCATTGGCTACATATAAAGGGTCAAATCCCAATATGTCGCACATCTTCTTTACGTTCGGCTTTATAGGAATATCCTTCTCGCAAATCTCTATACCAAGGTTGGATGTGCCAGCTATTTCGCTTAACACTGTAGCCAATCCTCCCCGGGTGAGGTCGCGCATAATACTAATTTTCTGCGAAGCAGCGAGACACCTCTGGACTTCAAAGTTAAGGCTGCGGCAATCGCTTTTGATGCTCGATTTAAACCCTAATTTTTCGCGGGCGTTGAGGATGGCCATCCCGTGCTCGGCTATGCCCCCGTTTATCACAATTAAGTCGTTAATTCTTGCTTTCGCGCCGAGGCGCCTGGAATAATTTATCACTCCTATTCCCGAAGTATTGATAAAAATACCGTCCGCTGCCCCTTTTTCCACCACCTTTATATCGCCGGTAACTACTAAAATTTTTGCTTTGCCCGCTTCCCGTTTTATCGAACGCACTATCCTCTCCAGTTGAGAGAACTCAAACCCCTCTTCAATAATAAAAGCCAAAGACATAAAAAGGGGCCTGGCCCCTTTCATAGATATATCGTTTACCGTGCCGCAGACAGCGAGTTTGCCTATATCTCCTCCAGGGAAAAATAGGGGCTTGACCACATAGGAATCTGTGCTGAAGGAAAGCCTTGTTCCCTTTATGTTAAACTCTGCGGCATCGGAGAGCTCATTCAGGAACTTATTGGAAAGCTGTGCGCGCAGGCTCTCAATAAGCTCGTGCATAAGCCTTCCCCCGTTTCCGTGCGCCAATGTTATCGTCTTTTTCATCTTCTGTCTCCGTCATTGCGAGGAGACTCGCGTTTGCGTTTATGTCGACGAAGTAATCCCTCTTTTTGAGATTGCTTCGGTCGTCCCTTCGGGACTCCCTCGCAATGACGCATTGAATTCCTCTCTCTATTTCTCGTATTTGTAAAAAGCCGCGCAGGTCCCCTCCGAAGAAACCATGCAAGGGCCAATGGGGTTTTGCGGCGTGCATACCTTTTTAAATAATCTGCAATCTGGGGGAGACTTTATCCCCTGCAGCACTTTACCGCATAAACACCCCTTTGGCTCAACTGCTTCAGGGACTTTGATTTTAAATTCCTTCTCGGCAGAGAAGTCCCTATATTCCTGCCTTAATTTCAGGCCGCTTCTTTTAATCAGTCCCAGCCCGCGCCACTGGGCTGGGCAAGGTTCAAAAACTGAGAATAAAATCCGCCTTGCCTGGACATTACCCTCTTTCTTAACCGCTCTTTTGTATTCAATCTCCACCTTATATCTCTGCTGCCTTACTTGTTCAATTAAGCGTTTAATGCCTTTGAGGATATCGTGCTCTTCAAAACCGGTAATTACGCAGGCTTTTTTATAATCTTTAGCTATCGGCTCGTAAAATCTACTGCCTGTAATTACGCTGACATGCCCGGGCAAAATAAATCCGTCTATCTGCACCTGTTCGGAGCAAGCAAGCACAACCAGCGCAGGAAAAATCAGCTTGAAGCTGGAAAGCACAAAAAAGTTTTTGATTCTCTGTTTTCTCGCTTTTATAAGTGTTGCTGCTACAGTTGGGGAAGTAGTCTCAAAGCCTATGCCCATAAACACCACTTTTTTCTGCGGATTATCCCGGGCAATCTCTAAAGCATCAAGGCAAGAGTAAACTATACGCACATCTGCTCCACGGCCTTTTATCTGCTCAAGGCTTGCTGTGCTTCCGGGAACACGCATCATATCGCCAAAAGTAGTCACAATTACATCTGTTATACCGGCTATCGCTACCACTCTGTTTATATCGCTCTGAGGAGTTACGCACACCGGGCACCCTGGGCCCGAGACAAGCTGTATCGAGGCAGGCAGAAGTTCTTTTATGCCTGCTCTGGCAATTGCCATAGTATGCGTGCCGCAGACCTCCATTAGTTTTATCTTGAACGCTTTCATATTATGCCTGTTCGTGCTCGGGACACGAACACCTTTTCATTTAGAGGCTTCCCTCAATTCTTCTAATGCCCTTAAGGTGTCTTCTGCCTCGGCTTTTTTTAGCTTACCAATAGCAAATCCGGCATGAATAAGGACATAATCACCCTTCTTTACGCCCTTTAATATTCCTAAAGAAATCTCCTTAGAAACACCGCCGAAATCTACCAAAGCGCTATCGTTTTTGAGCGTATTAACTTTTGCCGG
>CAZPSS010000023.1:6197-8662 GCA_964589565.1 uncultured Planctomycetia bacterium | reverse complement strand
ATAATATTGCCCCAATGATATATTTAAATCGTTAACCGGCGTTTGTATGTTTGTAAACACTTTCATTCCTGAATTATTTATTCCCGCCATTACCTTGTTTTTTAAGAAATTATTTTGAAATACGCCTCCGCTTAAGGCGATATCTTTAATTTTAAGATGCCTTGATAATCTTTGTACCATAGTTATAATTATATTTGCCATAGAATTGTGAAACCTGGTGGCAATAATGCGCTTATTCTTGCCTTTTTTTAAATCTTTTAGTATTCCTGAAAACACTTCATCTGTATCAATCACTAATTTTGAGCCTTTTTTAAACACAGAGAATTTATAAGAGCCTTCTACTTTTTCATCGCACATCGCTTCAAGTTTTATTGGCCCCTCGGCCTCATATGAAGCAAATGCGCAGATACCTAAAAGCGCCGCTGCAGCATCAAAAAGCCTGCCGGCGCTGGAAGTTAGGGGTGAGTTTATATTTTTAGCCATCATAAAAAGAACCGTTTGTTTGTCTTTTTTGTCTACTTCGCGCATAAAAGAAATGGCCTTTTTGCCCAGAATACTCAAGGCCATCCGCCAGGGCTCACGCGCCACTTTATCGCCGCCGGGCATCATCCTGTATTTAAGGTGTGCAATGCGTTTAAATCCTGACCTATCAACCAAAAGAAACTCTCCGCCCCATGAATTGCCGTCCTCGCCATAGCCTGTCCCATCGAAAGCAACGCCAATAACCGGCCTTTTTAAATTGTGCTCCTGCAGGACGCTGGCAATGTGGGCGTGGTGGTGCTGAATCAGTTGACAGTTCACAGTTGACAGTTCACAGTTAAATTCTTGAGCAAATTTTGTAGAAAAATAATTGGGATGGAGGTCGCAGGCGATAATATTGGGCTTAATCCCTTTTGTGGCCCTGCGGACTTCCCTTTTGAAAAACTCATAGTTTTCTGCCTCGCTTAGGTCGCCTATATCCGGGCCAAAGGAAAGCGAGCCGTTCTCGGCAAAAAGAATCCGGTTTTTTGTATCGGCGCCTAACGCGAGAATCGTTTTACTCAATGTCAAAAGAGATAACCTCTATTCTTGAGCCGGGGAAAAAGGTAATTTCCAACTTGGCATTTTTCAGCATAGTTCCTAATGCTAAAGCCGCAAAGGTCTCTTTAAGCGAATCTTCTTTGATGCCGGTAAGCGCGCCAACCTTCAGCCTTACTTTAGATATGGACTTTGCGCCCTCTTTTTGGGCATGTTCTGATATCCCTTTTATTATCGGCTCGATTAAATGTGACTCATGCATTTTTGCGCTACCTTCTCAAGTGCCTTTTTAAGCTCAGCGGACATTTCCTGGCCAAAGGAAAGGTTTTTCGGTTGAACGCCTAAGACAAAGATATCGGCCGGAGTCCGTGTTTGCAGGTATTCAATAAACATTTTCAGAGAGATATCGTGTGTGCTCAAGCCGCTTTTTGCTATGTCATCCTTCCTTAAAATCTCGTGCTTACCGGGCGCAAGGCCCAAATGCAGAGCGTCAACGATTAAAATTGTGTCCGGCTTTGCTTTGGCGATCTTGCCGGCATAATTTTCCGGGGCAGTTGCCGCATCAATACATAGCGCTTTTACTTTTCCCTTTAGCCTCTCAATAAGGGCTGGCCCAAACCCATCGTCTGCGCGCAGGGTATTGCCGATACCGACAATGACAGTCTTTCCCTTGAGTATGTTGTTGAATATATTATTCGTCACTTTTACAGTAGAGAGTAAAATAAAGTTATTCTAACGTCATTGCGAGAAGACTTGCGTTTGCATTTATGTCGACGAAGCAATCTTTCTTTTGAGATTGCTTCGCTGCGCTCGCAATGACGAAAATGACATTCTCCCGATTGAGTTGGGAAACGGTCTTAAGTTTTGGTAGTCTGTCTCCTGCAGCGGGCGCAGAGAATCTTTACCCGGTCAGAGCGCCCTTTATCCTTCAGGGCAGAGACGATATTCTCATCTATTATTCCCAGGCTCCTCAGGCGGGACAGATATAAGGTAGGGCTGGAATAGGCAAGCTCACCGAGCTTCCCGGAAATCCATTTTAAGTGGTCGGAGCAGGCGACCGGCGAAGCGCATATTTCACAAAGCTGAAGATCCTTATCAATCGCTTCAAAAGCCTCTTTTTTTCTATCAAAGAAGGAAAGCTCCCAATCGTTGGATTGTTTGATTCCTTCACCGTCGGCGATACAGGCTGCCTCACACTGGCCGCAGAATATGCAGGTATCCGTATAGTGAATCATAATTCTTTTCGGATTCTTTTTGTCCTCAACTAAATCCTGGTGGGCAATTGCCCCCACAGGGCAAACTTCCTCACAGGCAAGGCAACCAAGGCATTTCTCGCTATCAAACTTGGGCTGGCCCCGGAAATTCGGATGCGGCTTATGCGGCTCTTTAGGAAATTTAGACGTGTAAGGCCCTTTTATCAGCGCCCTTACCGCCTCTTTTAATTCTCT
>CAZPSS010000023.1:0-6097 GCA_964589565.1 uncultured Planctomycetia bacterium | reverse complement strand
TCGCCTTCTTTATCCTCGGCATACTTGTCAATAACACTGCCTTCCCAGAGTTTTACGCCGGCCCTGTGCGCGCCTCTGGCTACGGCGTGCGCCGCTACCGGGGAGGTCAGGATAAGAAATACTATGCATAAAAGCGCTTTTATCCCGGGCGCGGTAAATCCAACCATAAGAAAGGTGCCGAACAATATGCTGCAGGTGCCCAGAGTAACACATTTGGTAGCGGCCTGCAAACGGTTATATACATCCGGAAGCCGCACCAGGCCCAGGCATCCAAAGACGTCAAAAGTAAAACCTATGCTAATAAATATCAGGCCTATAATATCACTCATCGAAGTCTTTTCCTTCCAGGTATTTAGAAAGCGCCAGTGTGCTGATAAAACTCTGCAGGGCCCAGGCTATTCCGATATCAATGTACCAGCTCCTGCCTGTGGAAACCGTTAATATGGAGCAAAGGCCTATAATCATAATGCCGAGGATATCTATCGCCACAATCCTGTCTGCGCCTGTGGGCCCTTTCCATATACGGTAAAGACACAAAACGCAGGAAAGAATAATTATGTAAAGGGCCCTGCCCAAAAAGCCAAGATACGGAAGGTCGGGATAAAAAAGAAACGGAAGAGGCCTGAAAATAATCAAGGCTAAAATCCCGGCTAAAATGATTGTTCCGACTAACCAACTATTTTTCATTGCCTTTTCTCTATCTTATTCAAAAATCTTCTTCAATATTTTTTCAAAACGCTCGACTATTATTCTTGTAGCGCCCTCAACATCTCTTGCCTTCACATCAATCCAGTGCACATACAAAACACCGTCGTCTCTGTCTATATCTACGCTCAGTGTCCCCGGAGTAAGCGTTATAGAATTGGCTAAAAAAGTAAGCGCTGTATCTGTCTTTAAAGTGGTTTTTACTTTCACAATCCCCGGATTGATGGGAAGTTTAGGATGGATAACACGGTAAGCCACATCCAGATTTGCCTTAAAACACTCCCATAAAAATCTGGGCAGATAATGGATAAAAAAATACCAGTAGCGCAAAGGGTGTTTTAAAAGGTGCGGCCGCGATATAAATAAATCGCCTGTCATAAAGGCGACAAACCAGGCGATAAAAACGCCCACCAGAAGATGCTGCCAATCCGGCACCCAGCTCAAAAACGACCATACCAGAAATGCCAGCAAAAATAAAACTATTTTAGACTTCATTTATTTATTTCATCCCTTTTAAAACTATAGCCCCATATTTTAGGCCATCTAAAAGTACATCCTGGGCCTGCTGAAGGAATATCTCCTTAACGCCGCATAAAAGAAGCAGGCCTCCTGTTAAACAAATTAACGCCAATGCCCCCATCGACAATTTCATAAAAAGCGGGGTTTCTTTTATCTGGTTAAGTCTTTCCTGCAGGCTGCCTAAAAATGCGTATTTCATTGCTCGCAAATACATTGCCAGGGTCAATATGCTCACCAAAACAGCCCAGAAGGCATATCCATATCTTCCTGCCTGCACAACAGCAATTATAATCAACAGTTTACTCCAAAATCCGCTAAAAGGAGGAATGCCGGCAATGGACATCGAGGCGGTCATTGCTGTTGTTGCCGTTACAGGCATCTTTTTGGCCAGTCCTCCCATTTGTTGCAAATCACGCGTGCCGGTGGCATATTCCACTGCCCCGGAGTTCAAAAAGAGAAGTGATTTAAATATAGAGTGATTAAACAGATGGAATAGTCCTCCTAATATCCCCAGCGGTGTGCCCAGGCCCAGGCCCAAAATAATATAACCCACCTGGCTTATAGAAGAATAAGCTAAAAGACGCTTAATGTCCCTCTGCCCAATAGCTAATAATGCACCCACAACCATAGAAAGAGTTCCTAAAAATAGCAATATCGAAGTAACGGCTGGGGTTATTCCCATTACATTGTAGAAGATTCTACACAAAGCATAAATACCCAGCGATTTTATCAGTACCCCTGAAAGCATTGCAGAGATAGGCGCCGGGGCGGAAGGATGGGCATCGGGAAGCCAGGCATGAAACGGGACCAGTGCGGCCTTCAATCCGAATCCCATTAAGAATAAAACGCTTATCATCAGAACGAGATTGCCCGCATCTTTGCCCGCTAAGACACTGTTCATATCTGCCATATTTAAGGTTGAGGTATAGCTGTATAAAAGCGCAATACCTAATAGAATAAATGACGAACCTACCGTGCCCATAATTGCATATTTAAACGCCGCCTCCAGCTCATGGCGTTCGGTTCCAAAAGCAACCAGGGCATAACTTGCCACTGCAGCTATTTCCAAGAATACAAACAGGTTAAACATATCACCTGTTACAATAACGCCGTTCATCCCCGCTAACATTAAGAGAAACAGGGTATAAAATTTCCATTTAGCGGTAAATTTTTCCATATAATTGATTGAATAAACAACAACCAGAAAGGCTACTAAATTCACTGTAACTAACATAAACGAAGACAGTCCGTCCAATACCATCCCGATACCGATAGGAATTTCCCATCCGCCTGCGGTATATACCAGCGTTCCGTATAAATTAACCAGGCGGATACTTAACAAAGACAAAGAAACAAGGATAAGGGCTGCCAGAAAACCAGACACATCCGGCAGACACTTTATCTTTTTACCAAGAAGAGAAATTAAAAACGCTCCGGCCAGCGGTACGGCCACAAACAGCGGTATTATGTTGGAAGCAGATGTCATCCTCTTAATTCCCTGATTTTAGTGATATCAAAAGTTCCGTATTTCTCATATATTCTCATCGCAATAGCCACCAGAAGCGCCGTAGTGGCCAGTCCAATAACGATTGCCGTAAGGACCAGGGCATGCGGCAGCGGGTCGACCATATTTAGAATCTCCGCATCAGGCGAAAGAATGGGAGCGCGGCCCTTCATCCGATAAGCAATCAGGATGAAAAACAGGTTAACCGCGTATTCCATAATAATCACACCTATAATAATCTTAATGATATTTCGCTTGCGCAAAATACAATAAAGCCCAAGGCAAAACAGTAAAAGGCAAAGTAGATAAACTATCATTTCTTCTCCGAATTAAGTCTTAATACAACCAAGGCCGCAAATATCGCAAAAAGGCCGGCGCCGACCTTCAGGCTGATGGCAATATTGCAAAGCGGGATAATCCCTGCGCTAAACAGCTTAAAAGGCTCGCCCTTTAAGATAAAATTAAGGAAAAAATAACCGCCTGTAAATCCAAGTAATGCTATGGTTAAAAACAATATTGCGCCCATACTTTCAAAAAACGAGGCTGCTTGCTGGGATAACTTTTTAAAAGCCGCCTCTTTGCCATAGGCCAGCATAAGATGAATAAAAGACAGCGCTATAATAACCCCGCCGGCAAATCCCCCGCCGGGGGAGACATGGCCGTGAAGGACAATATAGATACCGTAAAGGAGAATTAACCCTACCGTCAGGCGGGTAATCGTCTTGACAATCAACGACATCCCTTTTTCGTGTTCTTTACTCATCCTCTTCCTCTATCTTTTCCTCAGGCCTCTTTCTGCCGATGCGCCGCACAATAGCTAAAACACCAATTACCGCTGTAAATAAAACTGTAGCCTCTCCCAGTGTATCATAAGCCCGGTAATCAAGTATCACCGAGCTTACCAGGTTTGTGGCGCCTGTCTTAAGCAGCCCTTCCTCTAAATATGTCTTTGCCACTCTCATTGCAGGATAGCCAAATTCGGGAAGTTCGACCAGGCTTTTCATTGCCACAACCAAAAATGTCGTAATAAAACCGGCAGTAATCAAGGTATTGAAGAACCAGCGTCCGGAAGTTGAAAACGGCAAATCCCTCTTTAATGTTGTCCTGATTAAGATAATCAAACACAATATCTCTACAACAAGCTGGGTTATGGCCACATCGGGGGCCTTGAGCACCAGAAATACTATGGAAAGCCCCAATCCCACGGCGCCTACGGCTACTACGGAAGAAAGCAAGTCCTTCACTTCTATAGCAACAATAGCGCCCAGAATCATAAAAATCAATAAGATATATAGTTCTATCATTTTAGTAAAATGTAGAAAAGGATTCCCATCCCCAGAAGGCACCATGCCAGATACGTAGAAAGTATGCCGTTATGGAGATAAGACAGCGCCTTGTTAAAGCCAAAGGTAATTTTTCTGCCTATATCATAGATGTCAAAGGCCTTTTTTTCTGCCAATCCATAAATATCTCTCAAAGGTCTGATATCCTGGATTGTATTATAAAACTGAGTTCCGGAAAGGCGCATATCGGGATGGTCGCTGAGGACCTCACCGCCTATAAATACCCCGGTTTCTCTTGCTCCGCTTATTGTCCCTAAAAGATAAATTATAATCCCCAGTATAACTCCGGCAAGCAACAATGCTGCAGCCAAATTCGCATTCCACATTCCGAAAAGTACTATCCTTTGCGCAAGACTGGGGAAGATAAAGAGCCTCAACGGGACTCGATAGGCAAATACACCGAAAATAACACAGAGGGCCGCAAGAAAAACCTGGGGAATGTACATAACCGGACTAGTTTCTCGTACATCGTACTTCGTACATCGTACTTCGGTGGAAGGCTGACCCAAAAACACAGCGTGGATTAGCTTCATAAAACTGGCTAAGGTCAAAGCGCTGCCGAAGAGAGCCGCAACAAGCCAGATTATCCAGAGATATCCGCCGCTCTTAGCTGTTTCTATAACGCCCTGATAAACCATCCACTTCGAAGCAAACCCGTTAAAAGGCGGAACTCCGGATATGGCAAATGAGGCAATCAAAAATGTAATAAAGGTAACAGGCATAATTTTGGCAAAACCACCCAATTTTTCCAAGTCAGTTGTCCCGGCCCTTTTTTCTACAGCCCCGGCTGATAAAAACAGGCAGGACTTATATATGGCGTTGTTAAGCATATGAAACAGCCCGCCGGCAATACCTATGGGATTACCCGTGCCTATCCCTAACACCATATATCCCACCTGGCTCACCGCATGATAACCCAAAAGTCTCTTTAAATCGTGCTGGATAAGCGCCATCATCACCGCAGCTACAATGGTGAAACTGCCCACCGCCATCAAGACTGTATTCATCGCCGCATTCATTTGAAACATATCCAAAGAGATTCTGGCAAGAAAATATATCCCCAGGAGTTTATCCAGAGAAGCGGGCAAATATGCAGTTACGGGAGTAGGCGCATCTTCGGCAGTATCGGGAATCCAACTATGCAAAGGCATAGCCCCGGCTTTGGCAAACGCCCCGGCGGCCAGGCAGAGATAGGCCCAAATAGCCGGCTTACTATTTAAGGCTATGCTTATTTTATCCATCTGGAGCGTTCCTGTCAAATGCCAAATAAAAGCCAGGCCCAGTAACATAAAGGCGTCTGCGCCGCCGACAATTATAAAAGTCTTCTTGGCCGTATAAGAAGTGCGCGCCTTTTGCCCAAAACCGATTAAGAGATATAAAAGAAGCCCTAAAAATCCCCAGAATACCATAAACAAAATAAGATTATTGGAAAAAACCGTTCCCAGAGAAGCAGCAAGCGTAAGGATTATATAGGAGTAATAACGGACAAGGCCCTTCCTTCCCCGCATAAAGGCAAAAGAATAAAGGATAATCAGCAGGGAAAATATGGCGATAAAGAGCCCTACGAAATTGGACAGATTATCAAATCTAAACAACTGCGTCTGTATCATTTCTATTCTTAGTCGTCATTGCGAGGAGCGAAGCGATTGCTTCGTCCGTCATTGCGAGGCTGGCGAAGCCAGCCGAAGCAATCTCAAAGACGGACTCGCAACAGGCTGCGCAATCTCAAGAAGGGATTGCTTCGCTTCGTCCCCTTCGGGGACTTCGCTCGCAATGACAGTTATTTTGTCAGCAGCTTAGCGGTCTTCTCCTGCGAAAGCCTGACCAACTCTTCCCCATTATAGAGTTTCTTGCCCTTGGTATTGCGCACGGCCATTCTCTCCGTGCAGCAGTAACAGGGGTCGATGGCCGCCAGAATTATCGTCGCGTCGGAAATTGTCTCGCCAATCACAGTAGCCTTGTATGTAGGAAGATTCATAAATGTGGGCGCCCTGACCTTATGGCGCACGGGCCTGTTTGTGCCGTC
>CAZPSS010000022.1:0-11336 GCA_964589565.1 uncultured Planctomycetia bacterium | reverse complement strand
CGCAATGACGCGTTAAAAGTGCCCATAATATTTTACACTATCTAACATTTGCTATTTTCGTTTATAGAAAACCAGGTTTTCCTTGTTTTTGACTACAGAAACCTCTGCCGGTAAATCTACGATTGAGTTCTTTGGGCGGTTTGTCGCAAGGTCTTCCAGTTCCTTCCAATGCCGATAGTCAATCCTGCGCACATTGCCTTTGAGTCCCTTTATCGCCAAGCGCGCGACCAGCTTCTGCATCGCCTTATGCAATGTCAAAAACTTCTTAACGTTAATCGCAATTCCGTTATTGGGGGAACCGGCGCGCACTGCCTTAAATTTGTTTTGCCCTGTTCGTTCCAAATAGTTAGCGTCGTCGGAGATGTTTTCGGCAAAGTTTACCAGGAGCTCTTTTATATTGGGATTGAAGTCTTTCTCCAGGTAAGGGATGAGCTCATTGCGAATTCTGTTGCGGAAATATAGATTCTTTAGATTGGAAGAGTCGGTGCGAAAAGGAATATTTTTGGCCGAAAGAAAGCGCGCAATCTCATCGCGCTTTATCTCGATTAAGGGGCGGATAATTAAAACCTCATCCAGTTTTCTTGTTGGGGGAATACCGCGCAGGCCGGAAATTCCGCTGCCGCGCAAAAAACGCATCAACACCGTCTCGGCCTGGTCATCGCGGTTGTGCCCTAAAGCGATTTTGGAGGCGGAATTCTCCTTCCCCACTCTAAGCAAAAAGTTATATCTGACTTTGCGCGCTGCTTCCTCAAGAGATAATTTGGCCTCGAAGGCAAAATCTTTAACTTTTATACTCTCACAAGTTACGGAAAGAGAAAGCCGTTTTGCCAGGTTCTTAACAAATATATTATCCGCCTCTGCCTCATCGTCTCTTAGCATATGGTTTAAATGGGCCAAATGTAAAAAAAGGCGCCGTTTCTTTTTTAATCTGTTCAAAAGATAAACCAAGGCCACCGAATCCGGCCCGCCTGAAACTGCAACGACCACCTTGTCGTTAGTCTCAAGCATATTGAACCTTTGAATAGTTTCTTCCGCTTTTTTTAATAGCATAGAAAATTATATTTAAGGCGGACTAATCCCCCCTGTTTTGTTTTCGAAGAAAACAAGGGGGGATAAGTTCGGACTTATAAGTTATGTCGTTCAATACTAAATATGGCTCCATAACTTATGTCCTCACTTACAGGTTCCCCTTCATTGCTGAAATAGCCAAAGAGTAAATAAAACCGATTATAGCCGCCCAGAACGAGAGTAAATTTAATATCCATTGGCCCCTGGTAAAATATTTTTTATTCAGTAAATAAAGGGGGTCGGCTTTTACCGTTTCCCAGTTTACTCTATTTACTGCCAGATAATATCCGTAGCGCAGGACAAAAAGAATAATAAGGATATAAGAAACCAGAAAGACTACTTCGTAGCGAAATTCCTCCGGGCGGCTAAAATATTTTCCCGTAGATATATCCTGATTAAGCCTTTGTAAACAGAATATAGCTCCCACTAGAAGCAACAAGAAAAATAAGATAGCGCTAAGGCGCCTGAAAGATATTTTGGCCATTTTCCCTCCAATTGGCATGGTGACGGCGAGTGAGGTCCCCTTCGCCCTTAAGCATGTAACCTAAGAAGGGCCTCGGGGACCACTCGCTAATCGTAAATGACGGCGAGTGGATTTGAACCACTGACATAGCGGGTATGAGCCGCTTGCTCTGCCAGGCTGAGCTACGCCGCCATAATAAAATAATAACAAATAACAAATCTCAAATGACAAATAAATCACTTAATTGCAAATAATTTAATAATTTGAAATTTGGATTTTATTTGGATTTTGGATTTTGAGATTTGGCATTTCCCTTACTTAGCTTGTTTAATATTAATTGGGCTGTTTTTTTGCCGGAAAGAAGCATTCCGCCAAAGATAGCGCCCATCCGCGGCAGGCCATATACAGCGCAGACGCTCATTCCGGCAAGATATAAGCCGGGATAGGCCTCATCCGTATAATCCACTATCTTTTTTTCCCCCTCTTGCGCCCACATTGACTTCTCGCCCATTACCTTGCCGCTGTCGGTCCTAAATGCAGCGCCGGGGACTTTGCGCTCTACTATGCGGGCTACATCTGCCTCATGTCCGGTAGCATCAACCGCAAATCTTGTTTTAATGGCTAAAGGGTCTACATGCAGGCCGGCTATTTTTACGGACGTCCAGTTTAAGACCAGCCCGCAAACTCTATTATTTTCCCGGATAAGCACATCTTCCACAAAAATTGCCGGATATATTCTTGCTCCTGCATCCATAGCAGCGACTGCTAATTTTGCCGCCATCTCTACTGAATCGGCAGTATATAATCCTTGACCGAATTTCTTTATCTTCACCTTTATCACTTTTGTGATAGGCAAAACCCCTTCCTGAACAACTACCCGCGGAAAAAGCATTCCTCCTCCGGGCATACCTCCGCCGAAATTCAGGCGGCGCTCAAAAATGACCACTTTAGCTCCGCCCTTGGCCAAATAGTAAGCGCAGGTTAAGCCCGCCGGCCCGGCGCCGGCAATGCCCACATCCACCTTCAGATGTCTTAATAAATCATCAACGGCAGTTTTAATAATAGCCCGGCTAATCTTTGATTCTTCAATCACTTTGTCTCCTTCCTTCTCCGCACTCTTACGAGTGTGGTATCGGACATTCCCCACACGTAAGTGCGGGGTCCTATCTTGCCCCCTTGAGATACTTGTCTATAGCCTTTGCCGCCCGTTTTCCCGCACCCATCGCGCTGATAACCGTGGCTGCGCCCGTGGTAATATCTCCGCCGGCGTAAACGCCCTCTATATTTGCAGCCTGAGTTTCTTCATCAACGACAATAATCCCGGCTCCTCCAGTCGCCAGCTGCGGCGTAGCACGGGTAAGTAAGGGGTTGGGCTTTTGGCCGACGGCCACTATAACCGTATCCACATCCAGAGTAAATTGCGAGCCCTCAATGGGGACAGGCCTTCTTCGGCCGGAGGCGTCGGGCTCTCCTAAAGACATCTTTAGGCATTCCATAGCCTGAATATATCCCTGAGCGTCACCGATTATTTTTACCGGCAAGGTCAAGAGATGAAACTTAACGCCCTCTTCTCTGGCATTTTCTATCTCTTCGGCTCTAGCGGGCATCTCTTTTTCCGAGCGCCTGTAAACGATAAAGACCTCATCTGCGCCCAGCCTGAGGGCGCACCTGGCCGCATCAAAAGCCACGTTTCCCGCTCCTACGACGGCAACGCGCCGGCCTATATTTACCGGCGTGTCGTATTCGGGAAAAAGATAGGCCTTCATCAAGTTAACCCGTGTTAGAAATTCATTGGCCGAATAAACCCGGTCTAAATTCTCGCCGGGAATACCCATGAACTGCGGCAGGCCCGCACCCACAGCGATAAAGACAGCTTTATATCCTTGAGAAAACAGCTCATCCAGGCTAAGGGTCCTGCCCACAAGAACATTTTCCTCAAAACTCACGCCTAAACTTCTGATATAATCAATTTCTCTTTCTACGATTTTTTTAGGCAGGCGGAACTCCGGGATACCGTAAACCAAAACCCCTCCGGGCTTATGTAAAGATTCAAAAACACTTACGCGATATCCTATTTTAGCCAAATCGCCCGCGCAGCTTAAACCCGCAGGCCCTGAACCGACCACCGCCACTCTCGCCAGCTGTTTTTTCTTAATAGTATAGGAAAGCATATCCCCCCTTGATTTCTCAGCCTTCGGCTTCGAAATCAAAGCAGGGGGGACTGCGAAAATCGCTTGAGAGTTATCGCCGCAAGGCGATTTTCTTGACTGCCAGTCGGCAGCGAAACGCTCCAGCGTCCCAATGGCCAGGGATGAGCCTTTCTTAGTTAAAAGGCAAAGTTGCTCGCACTGGGTCTCTTGAGGACAAACCCGGCCGCAGATTGCCGGAAGGCTGTTCTTCTCTTTTATTTTTTCGGCGGCCTGATTGAATTTACCTTCGGCGAGCAATTTTATGAAGGCCGGAATATCTATTTCTACGGGGCATCCTTCTACGCAAGCAGGCTTTTTACATTGCAGGCATCTTTTGGCTTCGGCCTGGGCCTGGTCCCGAGTTAAGCCTAAGGCTACGGAATTAAAATTTTTAATCCGCTCCCCGGGATTTTGTTTGCGCATCTTCGGCCTCATCCTTCAACACGCTCCATAGCCTTCTTCTCCTGCTGTGAGAACAGACTTAGGCGTTTCTGTAATTCTGTAAAATCCACTGAATGGCCGTCAAATTCCGGTCCATCCACACAACCGAATTTTGTTTCTCCGCGCACGCAAACCCTGCAGGAACCGCACATCCCCGTAGCGTCAACCATAACGGGATTCAAACTAACCAGCGTTTTTATTCCGTAGGGGCGGCTAAGTTCGCAGACTTTGCGCATCATCGGCACAGGGCCGACTGCATAAACAAGATCAACTTTCGTATCCCCCAATACTTCTGCGAGCGCATCGCTAACAAAACCTTTGCGGCCGCATGAGCCGTCATCGGTAGTAATAAACAATTTATCGCTTAAGCGGCCCAATTGCTGCTCTAAGATTAACAGGCCTTTGTTTTTTGCTCCCAGGATAGAAATAATTTTATTGCCCGCTGCCTTAAGAGCCCGGCCAACCGGATAGACCTCGGCTATACCCACACCTCCGCCGACAATAACTACCCTGCCAAACTTTTTAATTTCCGTTGCCTTGCCTAAAGGCCCCAAAAGGCTCAAAATTTCATCGCCGGCTTTTAATCTGCCCAGTCTATAAGTGGTTTTTCCCACTTCCTGAAAGATTAAAGTGAGCGTGCCTTTATCTTTATCGCTCTCGGCAACCGTAAGGGGCACCCTTTCCCCTTTTTCATCAACGATGACCACCACAAATTCACCCGGCAGGACCTTTGCTGCAACAAGGGGGGCCTGCAGAATAATCTTTTTTATGTTGGGCGCTAAATTTTCTTTAAAGAGTATTTTATTCACGGATTAACCCTTGCGCTGCTCCCTAATCCTTGAGAGAGCAAAATGTCAACTTTATTTTCTTTGACGGTGGCTACGATGGCTTCGGTGTTCTCCAGTTGATTAACTAACTCTATTCCTTTCTTTGAGCCTAAAACAAAGATAGAAGTGGCTAAGGCATCGGCGCTAAGACAATCGCGGGCTTTGACCGTTACACTCGCCGGCATATCTGCGCAAGCCTCACCTGATTTGGGATTAATGATGTGACTGAAACGTTCTTGGCCGCTCTCAATATATTTTTGATAGTCGCCGGATGTAGCCACAGCCTCATCCTGCAGCTCTAACACAGTTAAGACGGCGCCTTTCTTGCGCGGATGTTTAACCGCAATTCGCCATTTTTCAGCTTTACTTCGGCCGCCCAGGGCGTAGATATCTCCGCCCGCATTGATTAAAGCGCTGCTGATGCCCTCTTTCTTCAACACAGCTGCCGCCTTATCCACGGCATAGCCTTTGGCAATACCCCCTAAATCCAGGCTCATCCCCGCACGGGCAAGAAAGACAGATTGCTGCGGCTCAATAATATCAATATGCCTGTAGCCAACTCTGCTTAGGGCTTCTTTTAGTTGCTCCGGGCTGGGGATATGCCCTTTGCCTTTTTCATCAAAGCCCCAGGCGTGTGTTAATGGCCCGGACGTGATATCAAAGGCGCCATCCGTAAGCCGGCTAAATAGGATTGATTGTTCAATCAACCATATTGTTTCCGAGCTTACCTTTGTGGGGCGGATATAGGCGCCGGCATTGATTCGGCTGATATCGCTTTTGGGCTTAAATCTGCTTAGTAAACCTTCTACTCTTTCTATTTCCGCAAAGGCCTGATTTATGGCATTATTGACAAATTGGCCTGTTTTATCTTTATCGGCAACTGTAATCTCTACAATGGTCCCTAAAAAGGGCCTGGCGCTTTTAGTTAAAGCCGGCTGGGCGCAACCTGAGAAAAAAAGAAAGTTGATTAGGCAGGCGACAGCAAAAAACCTGTCATTGCGAGCGAAGCGAAGCAATCCCGCCTTGAGATTGCTTCGGCTGACTTCGTCAGCCTCGCAATGACGTTTCTGTCTAATCCGGCTTTTAATATTCAAAAACAATTGCTCCTATGCTGTAGCCGCCGCCGATTGCCGTCAGGCCGACCTTATCGCCGGAATTTATCCGCACGCTGCCTGCCTTACCCCGGATAGCCATATCCAGAGTTATTGCCACAGAAGCTCCCGAAGTATTGCCGATCATATCAATGACCCGGCAAACCTTCTCCTTGGTAACCCCTAATTTTTCAATCAGCCCACAGGTAATCCGCCGATTCGCCTGGTGAGGAACAATCACATCTAAGTCCTCAATACTGTAGGGGCTTTGCTCAAGGACCTTAAGTAAAGCTTCGGCCATTCCGTTTATCGCCTTTCTTAAAACGCGCGGCCCTCCGGGCATCCGCAGTGTGCTGCGAGGCACAAATTCTCCCGCTTCTGTTTTAAGTATCCTCCGGGAGCTTGTAGTATCTGAATTCTTCAGCTCAAAGTGGTCGGTAAACTCAGAACTCAAATAGGGCGAACTGCAAATCCCGCCGGTTTCGGCCGCCTCTAAAACAGCCGCCCCGGCCCCATCGGCAAAAAGCACTGCTGTAGCAGGATCCCCATAATCGGTCACCCGCGAGAGCATATCCGCGGAAACAACCAGGATATTTTTATAAATACCGGATTTAATCAGTGCATACCCCATTGACAGGCCATAAACAAATCCCGTACAGGCAGTATTTAAAGGAAGGCCGCCTGTGCTTTCGGCGCCAATCAAATGGCCCACTGAGCAGGCTAAATTGGGAATATCCCTTGTAGGGGTAAAACTGGAGGCGATAATAAAATCTACCTCGCTTACTTCCATTTTCGCTGCCTTTAATGCCCGGCGGCAAGCTTCGGCAGCCATAGTTTCGGTATCTTCGTCTTGCACAAAGTGTCTGCTTTTTATGCCGGTAACCTGCTCAACCCACCGGGTAAAAGGCATCCCTGCTCTCTGCTGGTCAAAGTTACGCACGAGCTTCTCAATCTGCTCATTGTTGATTTGCCTTTTAGGCAGGTATGAACCCGTCCCTACAATCCTGGCGCAATTAGCCATCTTTTTCTACCCTTTCTCTTTGAGTCTGTTGCGCTCATCCACATAGACAATCTTTGGCCTGACATTTTGCACTTCCTGGTCATCAACCAGGCAATAGGAAATGATAAATATCCTCTGTCCGGCCTTTCCTAAATGGGCCGCGGGCCCGTAAAGACAGATTGTGCCCGAGCCGGCTTTTTCTTTAATTACATATGTTTCAAACCTTGCGCCCGTATCTAAATTAAGCACCTGCACCTTCTCATTAGGCAGGATGTCGGCCAGCTCCATTAAAGTAGCGTCAACACCAATGCTGCCTTCATAGTCCATTTTAGTCTGCGTAATTGTAGCCTTTTGAATCTTGGATTTGTAGATTATCCTTAGCATAAACGCCTTCCTTTTTGGCTTATAACAGGGAGTTTATTGTCTTTTTAATACCCGATGCCGGCCTTGAGCCCACAAGCTGGCTTACTACCTTTGCGTCCTTAAAGAATAATAAACTGGGAATGCTTAAAATCCGATACTTTGTCGCTATAGCATGATTCTCGTCTATATTTACCTTGCAGATTTTAAGCCGGGCGCCATATTCTTTAGAGAGCTCCTTAAGTATGGGAGTGATTAGTTGACAGGGCCCGCACCAGGGAGCCCAAAAATCGACTAAAACCAGCTGCTTTGACTGCAACACCTCTTTTTCAAACCCGTTTTCGGATAAATCAACGATAGCCATTCACCCCCCCCATTCCACAAAATTATTTTACCCATTAGTATTTGAGATAGTTTACACTTAGATACATAAATTGTCAATTATTGTTTACCCCGCACCTTTTAGATATTCAAAACGTTAAAATCTTATGTTTAAACGATTAAATTACCAAAAGGTGCGGGGTTAAATTTTTTTTAATTCCCAACGCCCCAGATTAAACCAAAAGACGGTAAGCGCGCTTTGCAAAATAGACGAAATTAAAATCGCCCACCAGATCCCCGAGATTCCTATCTGTAAATGATTGGGCAGTATAATCGCTAAGGGTATCTGAATACCTAAAAGAGCAAAAGCAGAAATTAAAAGCGGGGCAATGGTATCCCCCGCCCCCATTAAAGAGCGCCCTAACACCAGTCCCAACCCCACAAAGAGATAGCTGAAAGATGTGATTTTTAAATATTCACTGCCCAGTTTAACTATAGCGGGATTTGAGTTAAATATAGAAATTAAATTTGCCGAAAAGATAAAAAACAGCATTCCCGCCAATCCCATCAGCAAGCTGTTAAATCCTGCGGCCGACCATGCGCTTCTCTTCGCCCGGGAAAACTTTTTTGCCCCCAGGTTTTGGCCTACAAGTGTTGCCGCAGTCGCTGCCAAAGCAAAGCCCGGCATTAAAACTATAGAAAATACCCGCAAGCCAATGCCGTAGGCGCAAATTGCATATGCGCCGTAGCGAGCCACAATAGCCATCAAAACAAGGCCGACAATACTGCGCAAAGCCATTTGGACCGAATTAGGAAAACCGAGCTTTATAATCCTGACAATGGTTTTAATATCAAGGCGTAATTTTGCCAGCCTAACCTGTATCCGGGAGTATCCCTGAAATAAAATATAAAGCCCGACAAGGGAAGCCAGCCCCCGGGAAAGCACAGTGGCCAATGCCGCTCCGGCTACCCCCATAGGGGGAAAGCCAATGCCGAAAATCATCAAAGGGTCAAGGATAATATTTAGAGCCGTTGCTCCAATCATAATCAGCATAGGAAGATGCGCATCTCCTGCCGCGCGAAAGATAGCATTAACCAGAAAAAGATAGACCATCATCAGCCCGCCGGTTAAAATTATCTTTAGATAATCTGTCCCCAGTTGTAAAATTGCACCCTCAGCCCCTAAAATCCGTAATATCGGACCGGCAAAAACCCAACCTATTACCGCCAAAATTAGCGATAACACACCACCCACAATTAAAGACTGCATCGCTACATTATCCGCGCCCTCTCGATTTTTGGCCCCGCTGAATCTGGCCACCATTGCCAGAGTGCCCGTAGCTATACCGATAATTACAGTCATTATTACCAGAAGCACCCCGCCGCTCATAGCTACACTGGCTATAGCCTCAGAACCAAGCCGGCCCACCCAAACCATATCCACCACATTGAAAGCGGTCTGCAGAATATTCCCCAGCATCATAGGAAAAGCCAGGGCCCAGATATTTCTTACGGTATTGCCTTCGGTTAAATCCAATTTACGGCTATTGCCCAATAATCGTTTTATCATTCTGCATCCGCCAGAACTGCCTGGCCAAAGGAAATATTACTATCGTTACAGGTAAAATGCCTATGGGTAATTACCTTGAAGCCGTCCTGGGTCAATAAGTCCTTGAGCCGAATAAGCAGGGTCTTGTTTTGAAACACAGTGCCGGTTAAAATAACATCCTTAACCTTTTCTTTCTGCTTAATCTTATGGCAAACCTGCCCGGCAAGCTCAATGATAGTATTATGGAATGCCGCAGAGATAATTGACCTGGAGACATTTTTCTTTAGGTCATCAAGAATGTTTTGAAACATTGGCTCAGGATTGATCAGCAATTTATCTTTATCCGGCTCCACTGCAAATTCGTAACTTTTGCCGGCTACGTGGGTTGAGCGGTTAATTATCCTCTCTAACTCCGCTACGCCATGGCCTTCGCAATCTGTTTTAGCGCGCAGGCCCACCAGCGCTGAGACAGCGTCAAATAGCCTTGCCATACTTGAACTATTCTCCGTAACGGAGGTATATCTCAAATGGGCAAGCCTTTTAAAGCCCTGAAGGCTTCCCGCAAAGAATTCTCCGCCCCAAATATTTCCGTCTTCACCGTAAGCGCCGCCGTCAAAGACCACGCCGATTACCTTACCTTTAAGTTCATTTTCCGCTATACAGCTGGCAATATGGGCCTTGTGATGTTGAACGGGAAGACATTTTAAACCCTCTGTTTTTTGGCTTAAACCCCGGGCATATTTTGTAGAGCTGCATTCGGGATGTAAATCGTGCGCGATAACCTTCGGTTTAATCCGCAGCTCTTTTCGCAAGTGCTCTATCTGCGCCTGATAATTTTCTAAAACAGAGGCTTCATCCAGACTGCCCAAATTGTTAACTACATAGGCACAATTCTTTTTAGTAAGACAAAACCCCGCCTCGCGCTGCGCTCCACAGGCCAAAATCTCTTTCTTAAAAGGGTAATCTATCCTGAACATTTATCTATCCCCTTATACATTTCTATTGCCTGTTCTAACATTTCCCTTGCCCCTTTATATTCTACGGCCTTCAAGGCCTGCGCAGGTTTAAACCAGCGCGCCTCTTCAATTTCGTTTCTCTGAACTTTCAATTTTTCATCTCCATTTGCTTCTACCAGAAAGAAAAATACCGTTTTAAAAATCAGCTCCCCTTTCAGCCGGTAAAAATAATTGTTCCGTCCGGCCTTTCCTAAAATGCGAGTATTTTTCAGGCCCACCTCCTCCTCTATCTCACGCAATGCCGCATCGGCAGACTTCTCGTCCTTGTCGATATGCCCTTTAGGCCAAGTCCAGCGCCCATAGGAATCCTTAATCAGCAAGACCTCAAAACCCTTGCCATGTTTCCTGGCAACTATCCCTCCCGCCGAAAACTCCCGTCTAGCCATTTTACCTCAAGCTTGCTCGGTGTTTTTATTGAGCGAGCAAACGTTACCTCTTCCGCTTCAGCACCTGCAAAAGTTTCTCCAAAGGCAGGGTATTTACCACATCCTTCTTCTCCAGCCAGCCGCGCCGGGCTACGGTTACACCCAGATACATATAATCCAACTGCTCCAGTATATGGGCGTCAGTGGAGATAGCTACCTTTACACCTAATTCCCTGGCTCTTCGGCAATTGACATCGGTAAGGTCCAACCTGTCCGGAAAGGCATTAATCTCCATAAATGTAGCGGTATCTTCTGCTTTTTTTAAGACCTTTTCTATATCTAAATCGTAAGGCTCCCGTTGTCCTATAAGCCTTCCGGAAGGATGGGCAATAATATTGACATATTTGTTTTCCATTGCTGCGATTATTCTTTGGGTTAGCTGCTGCCGGCTCTGTTTAAATCCGCTATGAATAGCGGCCACTACAATATCCAGCTCTTTTAATATTTTATCGGGATAATCCATTCTGCCGTCGGATTTGATATCCACCTCGCTTCCCGCTAAAATCCGAAAGCCCTTAAATTTCTTATTCAGCTTGCGAATTCAAAGTGGATTAAACCGTTTGAAATGATAACTGAGCTTTATTCA
>CAZPSS010000021.1:9501-11364 GCA_964589565.1 uncultured Planctomycetia bacterium | reverse complement strand
TCTGGCTTTTTTGGTCTGGATAAGATTGGCTAATTCTTTGGCGTAATCCATCTTCTGTATCCTCATTGAGATTGCGTAGCCTGTTGCGAGCCCGTCCTGAGATTGCTTCGTCGACAAATATGCAATAGCAGGTCTCCTCGCAATGACGGGCGAAGCAATCCCGCTCCTCGCAATGACGGTTATCTTATCTTGCCGATAAATCGGCAGACTACAACAGGGTAAGATACTTCTTCAGCGCATTTTGCCAGTGTGGCAATTGTTTCCCGGTTAGCTTTTCAAATTTAGAATTATTTAGTATAGAGAGCTTTGGACGCCTTGCCGGGCTGTGATACTGCTCTGTTGATACCGGCGCAATATCTATATCCAAGAAAATCGCCTTTGGCGATAACTTTCTGCGATTTTCAGTGGTGCGTGATTTTGAAATTCCATACCATAAATTGGCAATTTCCTTCACTGCCTGCGCAAACTCATACCAGCAGCAGCTGCCGGAATTAGTGATATGGTAAATATCAGCTGAAAGCTCAAAGCTCAAAGCTGAAAGCAAAGCCTTAATTGCCCTGGCTAAGTCAGGAGCGTAGGTTGGGCAACCAAATTGATCATTGACTACCTTTAATCTTTTCTCGGCTTTCGCCTTATCCAAAAAAGTATCTACAAAATTCTTTCCGCCTTTGCCAAAAAGCCAGCTGGAGCGGACAATGATAAAATCCTTCAGGATAGACTGGACAAATGTTTCTCCGTCCAATTTTGATTTGCCGTAGACGTTAACCGGATTAGGTTTATCCGCCTCTACGTATGCCGATTTTTTCTCTCCGTCAAATACAAAATCGGTGCTGATATAACAAAGAGGGGCGCCGCAGTTTTGGCAAGCCAGGGCAATTGTTTCTGTGCCCCGGGCATTTACTCTACGCGCCTTTTCGGGATTTTGTTCGCAGCCGTCTACATCCGTATAAGCCGCAGTATGGATGACTATATCCGGCTTGACAGAAGCAACCTCAGCAATAGTTTTTTCCCTGTCGGTAATATCACACTGAATGAAAGCATGGAGCATGGAGCATGGAGCATGGAGCCTAAAAACATCTAATCCTACAACTTCATACTCGGCGGACAATTCCTCACAAAGCGCCCTGCCCAACATCCCGCTGGAACCTGTAATTAAAATCTTCATCTCGATAGTTAAAAAGTTATAAAAGTTTCAAAAGTTAAAAAGTTTCCAACTTTTAAACTTTCCAACTTGCAACTTTTAAAACCCGGTTTTAAGAGGCTGCCACCAGTCTGGATTGTTACAGTACCACTCTATTGTCTGCTTCAGCGCCTGCTCAAAATTATGCTGGGGCTTCCAGCCTAAGTTGTTTATTTTTGTGCTATCGAGGGCATAGCGCCGGTCGTGTCCGGGGCGGTCCTGAACGAATTCAATTAAGTCTTCGCTCTTGCCCATAATCTTTAAAATTAAGCGGGTTAAGTCTATATTTTTCATCTCGTTATTTCCCGCCACATTGTAAATCTTGCCGACTTTGCCCTTGTGAATGATAAGCTCTATCGCCGCGCAATTATCTAATACATATATCCAGTCCCGCACGTTCTGTCCATCACCGTAAACTGGAAGCTTTTTGCCTTCTAATGCATTGGTAATAAAAAGAGGAATTACTTTCTCCGGATATTGAAAGGGCCCGAAATTATTAGTAGGGCGCGCAATCACAACAGGCAAACTGTAAGTAACATAGTAAGAATGGGCCAGGTGGTCTGCGGCGGCCTTACTCGCTGAATATGGACTGCTGGGTTTAAGTAAATCTGTCTCTTTAAAGAATCCTTTTTCTCTGCTTCCGAACACTTCATCGGTTGAGATTTGGCAAAACAGCGAAATCT
>CAZPSS010000021.1:0-9491 GCA_964589565.1 uncultured Planctomycetia bacterium | reverse complement strand
CGAAATCTTATTATCCTTCGCTGCCTCTAATAGAGCGTGTGTGCCAAAAACATTAGTCTTTATAAATATGCCTGCATCTTTAATCGAACGATCTACATGAGATTCGGCGGCAAAATTTATGATTGTGTCGCACTCTTTAACGATTTTCCCTACGATTTTAGCATCGCAGATATCGCCTTTAACAAATTCATAACGGGGATTGTTTTCTATATCTTTTAAATTCGCCCGGCACCCGGCGTAAGTCAATTTATCCAAATTGACAATCCGGCAATCCGGATATTTATTCAGGATATATCTAATAAAATTGGAGCCGATAAATCCGGCTCCCCCTGTAACCAGTATCTTTTTCATGCCTTTTTCTCTTTTATCAGCTTCTCGCGAACAAGGGTTGTCGCTCTATATAAAGTTTCGGGCAAACCGCAGTCCGTCCACCAGCCATCCAGGGTGTCGTAATAGAGCTGATTGCGCTTCAAATAGGCATTATTTACATCAGTTATCTCTAACTCATTTCTACCTGAAGGCTTTAAGGTTTTGATAATATCGAATACCTGCGCATCGTACATATAAATCCCCGTAACAACATAATTACTCTTGGGCATCTTTGGTTTTTCTTCTATGGAAATAATTTTATTATTCTGCAACTGCACTACTCCGAAGCGCTGCGGGTCTTCTACCTCTTTAACCAGAATCCTGGCGCCCGCTTTTTGCGCCTTAAATTTCTCTACATAATCTTTAATGGATTTCTCCACAATGTTGTCGCCGAGGATTACCACTATTCTTTGGCCTTCAGCAAAATGTTCAGCCAGGCTAAGCGCTTCGGCAATGCCGCCTTCGCCTTCCTGATAGGTATAGTTAATGTGTTTAAGGCCAAACTGGTGTCCATTGCCTAAAAGCCTTAAGAATTCTCCGGCGTGATTGCCGCCGGTAACAATCATAATGTCCTTTATTCCCGCATCGATCAGGGTCTGGATGGGATAATATATCATCGGGCGGTCCCAGATAGCCAAAAGATGCTTATTCGTTATATTAGTCAGGGGCCTTAATCTTTTGCCCAGGCCTCCCGCTAAAATTACACCTTTCATTCTATCGCCTTTTTTCATGGTTGCAGAGGACACAATTTATCCCAGTTATAATATTTATTTTCGATCCGGAATTCGTCTGGATCTTTTTTATTATATTCATGGTCGATACAATTTACTATAAATGCCTCGCCTTTTAAACTTTTGAAGGCGTGAAGTACTTTTGTGGGAATAGTTATAAGGCAAAAATTTCCTTCCCCAATCTCAAGCTCACTAATCTCGCCTTTTGTTTTACTGTTTTCTCTGACATCAACCAAAACAAGTTTTATTTTACCTCTAATACAGCAGAAAAGATCGGTCTGTTTTTTGTGCATATGAAAATTTTCTTTATCTTTTACAACATCTTCGTATGCTGTCGTTAAATAAACTTGCTGAGGCTGCGCTTTGGTTTCTGATACCCTTAAAATCTCCATCAGCCTGCCCCGCTCATCGGCAATTACCTTCAACTTCTTAACCCTTACCCCTTCAATCATTCATCCCTCTCTTTGTTGCCGATAAATCGGTAGACACTCTTTGTTGCCGATAAATCGGCAGACTACATAACGTACTGTAGTTGCCCAATTTACTTGTGCCCCGAAGGGGTATTGGGCAGACATTCAACTGCGTCCTATGCCAACATACCTAAAACCCATTTTCCTCATCTTCTCCGGGTCGTAGATATTGCGGCCGTCGATAATCACCGGCTGCTTAAGCAGCTTCTTTATCCTCTTAAAATCTATTTCCTTAAACTCGTTCCATTCGGTAAGAATAACCAAACAGTCGCTGCCCCTGGCAGCCTCATAGACATTGCGGCAAAACTTGATGTCTTTGAGAACCTTACGCGCGCCCTGCATTGCCTGAGGATCAAAGGCCCGAATTTTGGCCCCGCTTGATTGCAGCTTGCTAATAATATCTATAGAAGGGGCAAAGCGTAAATCATCCGTACCCGGTTTAAAAGACAAACCCAATACGCCGATGGTCTTGGCTTTGAGATTCCAGAGAGCGCCCTCTATCTTCTTGAGCAGTAAGTCCTTCTGCTCTTCGTTTATCCTCTTTACGGCCTTGATAAGCTGAAAATCATATCCTAATCTTTCGGCGATGTGGATAAAGGCTTCAATGTCTTTGGGAAAACAGAAGCCCCCGTAGCCGCAACCGGCATTTAAAAACTTATCACCGATACGTTTATCTGAACCTACACCCTGGGCCACCTTTGCTATATCGGCTCCTACCCTCTCGCAAATATTGGCTACGGCATTAATAAAAGAAATCTTGGTAGCCAAGAAGGAATTAGAGGCATGTTTAATGAGCTCTGCGCTTTTGATATCGGTTGCAATTATCGCAGCCTTTAAAGGCTTATAAAGTTCTATTAGAATATCTTTGGCCCTTTTGCTTTCTACGCCCAATACAATCCTGTCCGGATGCATAAAGTCTTCTATAGCCTGCCCTTCCCTTAAGAATTCCGGGTTGGAAGCTACGTCAAACTTTTTCTTCCCGCGAATATTAACTCTGATAGTGTGCTCAACCCATCTGCCCGTCTCTACCGGAACAGTGCTCTTTTCCACTATCAACCGGTAAGAAGGCATAAAGCGGGCTATATTTTGCGCTACCCCCTCAATATCGGTGAGGTCGGCTTCGCCGTTCTCCTTGGGCGGGGTGCCTACGGCAATAAAAATAATAAGGGATTTCTTAACCGCTTCTTTTAAATTGGTAGTAAACGTCAGCCTTTTCTCTTTAACATTTCTTACCACCATCTCCTCTAACCCCGGCTCATAAAAAGGCATAATGGATTTCTTCAGGTCCGCAATTCTGGATATGTCTCTGTCCACGCAGACTGCTTGATTTCCTAATTCGGCAAAGCAGGCGCCGCTAACTAAACCGACATGCCCCGCCCCGACTATGCAAATGTTCATTTCTTCTCCCTTTTGGGATTGCTTCGCTCGCTACGCTCGCTCGCAATGACGGAATGTATGAATTACAGGGGTCTCCTACCTTACTTAACTTACAGGCCAAAACCAGGCCTTCCTGCCTGAGAGCCTTCTTTAGGCCTGTGATAGCTCTTGCCGAATTCCAATGGCATCTCCGGAAAGGCCTTTAAGCGAAAAACAAAATATAAGCTTTCGCCCTCACCCCGCGAGACTGTATAGAGAACCTCCGATGTCCAGCAGTGCAGGTCGCGCACTATTCTATATTCCTGTTCTCGAAGGTCAGAAATCTTCTTTGCGCCGTAGGGATAACCCTTAAACATAAAGCGCTCATATATCCCTAATTTCCACAAGGGCGTGGGCTTAAAGGAAAGCTCAAAGATGGCCTCGCTATGGCTTTCGTGGCCGTAGCGATAACCAAGCCCGCATTTCCATTTATCCTCTTTGTCTACGTAAATATCGAAATTGAAGGTTTTAAATCTATCCTGGAGATGGTCATAAGCGGTATCGAATTCAAAAGTCAGCCAATTAAAAGGGGTAAATTCAAAATCAAAGCTGACATCGGAAAATTTACTTCCTCCGGGAAGTCTATAATCGTAATTTGTGCTGACAGTTAAACGCGCCAAGTCTACGGCCGCAAGTTTCGCTTGAGCATCAGCGCCTTCTCCAACTTTTCTTTTGGTCTGCAGCTTATTCTCTAAAGAAAAAGTAAATTGGTTAAGCCTGCTAATGCTATCCAGGCCATCAAACTGCACTAATTTTTCCGAAGCAATTGTCGGGCTATGGATATAGTTGTAACCCACCCTCGGCGTAAGTACGTGTCTTAACTTATTTATATCCAGGCCGCAAATATTGGTGTTTAGGTCAAATATTCTATAAAATTTGGTTTCCACATCCACGCCTGTATAAAATGCCCCGCGAAACCAGTCGCCATGCTCTCCATATTTATCCTTGGTGTAATAAGTTTCTCTTGCGGCCGCATAAGGCGCAAAATTTAAGAAGCCTAATTTAAAAGGGCGCGTTATCTGGTTGTGAGTATCGAATCTAACCGTATCCTCGTCTATATTGCTGGGATGGGCATATTTTCGGCTTAGATTAGCAAAAGAGCTCTCCGACTTCCAGTAAATCTTTGAGTCTTCCCCGCCTATTCTTATGCTCGGTATGTCCAATTTTACTTCCGGCTGATATTCTATTTTGGTAAAAATTTTATTAAATCTTCTTTTACCTAAAAAACTAACGGTATAATTGGGCCTGGCCCTGATAATGGAAAGATACGATTCCGGCTCAGGCCTGCTTTCGTATTCCTTGCGGTAAAAATAATCCTTTAAAATATCCGTATCGCTTACGCCCCAGTATTCGAAACGGAGGTCTGTATCCTTATCAATATCCCAGCTATGGCGGTGTTGAATCATATATCTTTCTCTCTCATGAGTGATACGCGGCTGTTTCCAGAGACGGCTGCTTTCCAATGTTCTTTCGTTCATATAGTAAGTCTTCACAAATCCTTTACCATAACCTTGAGTCTGGTAATAGTTTTCAAAGCCGCTGGCAAAATCTCTTCTTTCGCGGTAATCTAAACGTAAAATGCCCTTTATATACTGGCTAAACTCATAACGCCAGGCAGTCAAAACGTAAAAGCCCCAATCTTTATCCTTACCGGGAAGGACGGTTACTTTAGGGCGGTCCGGCTTTAAGGCATAACTGTAATAAGGCAGGTAAAATAAGGGGACCTCGAACGCATAGACAATTGCATGCCTCATTACTACCTTATCGTCGAGAAATATCTTAGCGGTTCTTGCATGAATGCGATAATGAGGCTGGGCCAGGTCACAGGTGGTCATATAACTTTTCTGCATAGTTATTTTATCAGGGCCTTCCTTTACCGCCTGAGGCCCTTTCCCGTATATTGCCTGAGAAGCAAACCCGGCTTTATACATCGTCCCGCTTTGGGTGTTAAAATTGTATTCAACCTTGTCGCCGGTTAAGATGGCATCTTTCTGATACACAACAACGTCTCCTTCGGCAACTCCATCCTTGGTATCCAAAGAGATGTTAATTTTATCGCAGGTTATCTTTACATCCTCATAGATAATTATGGCGTGGCCTTCGGCGGTTAGCTTCTGCTCGGCTTCTAAAAATTCCACTTTATCTCCGTGGCAGACAATGGGCGCTTTCTCCTCCTGCGCCCAGGCTGAAGAGACGCAAAAGATTAAAGCAAATGTTATTGCGAGGAGATTGCTTCGCCCCTTCGGGGCTCGCAATGACGGCGGAGATTGCTTCGCCCCTTCGGCGGGGCTCGCAATGACATCTGTGCTCATCTGTGTTTTTTCATCTGTGCTCATCATCCGTGTAAATCCGTTGGTTTTATCCGTGTAAATCCGTGCTTGTTAGAAAGCTTTTTCCTTATCCGAAAGGGACTGCCAGTCCCGCAAAAATCTCTCAATGCCAATATCTGTTAAGGGATGTCTAAGCAGTTTTTGCAAAACATTAAAAGGGACGGTGGCGATATCTGCGCCTGCTTTGGCGGCCTCCAGCACATGTAAAGGATGCCGGATGCTGGCTACAATAATCTGCGTTCTATAGCCGTAATTAGCGTAAATCTGCTTTATGGCGCGCACCAGGTCCATCCCTTCCTGGCTTATGTCGTCAAGGCGGCCGATAAAGGGGCTGATGAAGCTCGCCCCTGCTTTGGCGGCTAAAAGAGCCTGCACGGGAGAGAAACAAAGCGTCACGTTAGTCATAATCTTCTCCCGGCTTAAAATCTTAACCGCCTTCAGGCCATCGCAAATTAAGGGAATTTTGACCGCAATATTTCTGCCCAGCTTAGCTAACTTCCTCGCCTCTTCAACCATACCCGGGGCCTCAAGACTGACTACCTCTGCGCTTATCGGGCCGTCTACAATTTTATGGATTTCCTTAATCAAATCGGCAAAATTCCTTTTCTCCTGCGCCGCCAATGTGGGATTGGTGGTTACGCCGTCGATTATGCCCCAGCTTGCCGCTTCTTTAATCTGCTCGATATTGGCGGTATCGATAAATATCTTCACCCTTTCTCCCATTTGTACGCCGATAAATCGGCAGACTACATTAGCGTGGTATGCCGATAAATCGGCAGACTACATTAGCGTAGTGTAGTTGCCCAATTTATTGGGCAATATTTTACCCTAAAAGCTAAAAAAATTCAACCCTATTTCTGCCCTCTTGTTTTGCGCGGTAGAGGGCCTGGTCGGCTTTATCGATTAATTCCTGAGACGTAGTTGAATCCTCGGGAAAAACCGCCACCCCGATGCTGAGCTCGACGCTTATATTTTCATCGTAGGCGCTAATCTTTTGCTTGGCTATAGCCGAGCGAATTCTTTCGGCAACAAAGCCGGCGCCGAGCTTGTCTGTGTCCGGCAAAAGCACAGAAAACTCCTCTCCGCCGTATCTGGCTGCCAAATCTATCTCGCGCACACAGGCCTTAATTTTGCCGGCTACTTCCCTCAAAACCACATCTCCCGTCAAATGGCCAAAGCTGTCATTGCACTGTTTGAAATGGTCTATATCGAGCATCAAAAAGGCCATTTTCAGATGGTGGCGGCTGCTTCTGCCTACCTCTTCTGCCAGGCGCTCAAGGAAGTATCTGCGCACAAAAAGGCCGGTTAATCCGTCGGTGATTGCCAGCTCCTGTAATTTTTGATAAAGCCTGATTCTCTTAAACTCCAAAGAAAAGTGATTGGCTAAAATGGAGAAGTTCTCCAGCGCCCCGGGCGGCAGAGCCTCTATTGCCAAGGCGCCTAAAAATTTACTGTCCACAAGCAGGGGGACTAAAGTAAGCGATTTTTCCTTAAGAAACTCCGGCTTCTGCATACCCAAAGCCTGCTTTAGAATTTGTTCATCTTCTCTTGCCTGCTCTACCTGGCGAATATGAGCCCGGCTATACTCTAATTCCAGCACCCTTTTTATCTTGAGCGCCCCCGGAGCTTCGTCTGTTAAAATCAGGCGGCATCTTTTAAAATGGAAGTTCTGCATTAATTTCTTTCCCAGGATATCAAAGATTTCCGCAAACTCCAAAACAGCAGACATATCCCTGGCCATTTTATAAAGCTCCACAACCCGTGAAGCGTCCTTGCTCAATGCGGAGCTGGATTGCCTGATTATGGAACGTTCTTTTAACATTTGCTGATAGCCCTGCCTTTGCGCAGTTTTGCTTTTTTCTAAGGAAAGCCTAAAATTTCCCCGGACTCTATTGAAACGAAGGCAAAGCAGAGGGGTAATATTAAAAATAGCGATTGTAAATATTATATTGGCTAAATTCTGCTCTGCATAAACAAAAGTGGCTGCCCCCAGACTGCAGAGAAAAGAAATTACATAAGAGAACCTAATGCTATTATGGAAAATAGTTACCAATATAATGGGAAGGATAAAGAAATTTATAATGTGCATATTCTGTTTTTACCCTCGAACTTGGCCTTGTATAAAGCCTGGTCTGCCCTTTTGATAAGATTCTCTTTTGCTCCATTGTCTTCGGGAAAAAAGCTTAATCCTCCGGAGACAGTAATCTTGGCAGCCTGCCGGCGCAGAACAAAGTTTTTCTTTTCTATGTTTTCTCTAATCTGCCCGGCTATCTTTAGCGCCTCTGTTTTAGAGCTGTCCACTAAAAGCACGGCAAATTCCTCTCCTCCGTATCTGGCCGCTATATCGCCCGGTGTAACGTTTAGGCTTATTAATCCGGCAATTTGCTTTAAGACGATATCTCCGGCTATATGCCCGTATTTGTCGTTATAACTCTTGAAGTCGTCTATGTCGAGCATTAAAAAAGCGAATTGAGAACTTGTCCAGACTGCGCGGGCAATCTCCTGGTCAAAACGCTGCTGAAAATATCTGTGCACAAAAAGGCCGCTTAATCCGTCGGTGATTGCCAGTTTGTCCGTTTGCTGATAAAGCAGGGTATTTTCTATTGCCAGCGCGGCTAAATCCGCGATAATGTCCAAAACGCGCAGGTCGTCGGCATCGTAAGCTTCTGCCGATTCATTGTCTAAGCGCAAAATGCCCAGTAATTTATTGCCTCTAATTAAAGGGGCGGCAATCAAAGAACCGGGGAGCCTGTCCTCTTTGCCTTCCAGAGCCTGAATATTAAATCTAAAATCCTTCTTTGTATCCATCACCATAAGCCGGCTGCGCTGCCTGAAAATCCAGTTATCAAATATATCGCCTTTTTTAAGTTTCGCATCGATACCGGGCCTGGCGGCATGGCTAGCGGCTAAACTTAACTCCTGCTTTTTTTTATCCACTAAATAAAGAAGACAGACATCGGATTTGCCGATAATCCTGAGAGTTTCGCCGGTAATCAAAGAAAGGACTTTCTCCAGCGACAGAGTGGAGCTTAAAGTTTCGCCTAAGGTCTTTAAAGTGGTATATCTTTGCAGTTTTTCTTTAAAGGAGCTGTTTTCCAAACGCAGATGCTGGAGCTCTGCGGACAAAACATTTTTTTCTTCCTCGATATTTTCCAGCTCCATATTACTCCTTCGGGCAAACCGGTTTTCCCTTAAACAATAAATATAAAATATGCAAGCAGTTGCTGCCAATAAAAGAACCGGAAAAAATACGGGCTGCGATAACTTTAAGCCGTGCAAAAGGCTCACAAAAACACTAAAAGCGCCAAAAGCTGCCACTGCTGCTGCGCCAAAATAAACAGCGCTCAAAACAATAATGATATTTAGAGAAAGAAGAAGGCCTGCGGCTTTCGATACAGACCATCCGAAAGGGCGGATGAGAGATACAGCGCAAGCCAAAGACAGGATTACGGTAAGCAGGCGCGGAAATAATCTTTTCAAATCAGAGAATGATTTTTTCACTATCTTTGTCGAAGAAATGGACCTTGCTCATGTCAAAGACTAAATTTAAGTCCTGATTTATTCCGGGCTTGGCGTGCGCGCCCACTTTGGCAATAAAGGTGTGTTTGCGGCTGGGAGCGGCCAGGTACAGATACACTTCCGAACCCAAAGGCTCTATCATTTCGCAGGTAGCTGTGAGGCAGTTTTCCGGTGAAGCATCCTGGACAAACAATTTATCGTAAATATCTTCCGGCCTTATACCCATAGTAATCTCTTTATTCTCATAAGGGCTGATTAAAGCCGCCTTTTCCTGCGCGACTTTTACCTGAAAGCTCCCTTCGTCAAAGAAGAATTTTCCGTTAATTCTTTTAATGAGACCGTCGATGAAATTCATCGGCGGGGAACCGATAAATCCGGCGACAAATTTATTAGCGGGGAAGTCGTAGAGGCTGATGGGGTCGGCGATTTGGTGGATTACGCCGTCTTTCATTACGACGATGCGGTCTCCCATCGTCATCGCTTCAGTCTGGTCATGGGTAACATAAATCATCGTCGCCTGCAGTCTTATGTGGAGCTTGCTTATTTCGGTTCTCATCTGCACGCGAAACTTTGCGTCCAGATTACTTAAAGGCTCATCAAAGAGAAAGGCCATAGGCTTGCGCACAATGGCTCTTCCCACAGCTACCCTTTGCCTC
>CAZPSS010000020.1:5574-12124 GCA_964589565.1 uncultured Planctomycetia bacterium | reverse complement strand
TGTTTTTTCAATTTCTAAATTCATACCCCAGTTATCGCAACTCTTAATGCACTGCAACTTAGAAAAGTAATCATTGCTTTTTGGTAAATTCTTAGCGTTAGATCTAAACTCCTCATATAAAGAGGAATGCCATATTTCGGGAAAATCAACTTTACAAAGATTACCTAAAGGAAATTCCGCTGCTTTACAGCAAGGAATAACACTTCCATCCGTCAAAATGCGCGCGTAATACCATCCTATATGGCATGGAACAGCGTTAATTTGTTCTTCGTATATGCCTTTTTCTAAATCAGAATAAAAAAGTCTCCTTAAAAAAGAGCCTATTCCCAGTATGTTTAGCAGCTTTACGCTAATTGCCGCCTTACTATCCAAACAATTGACCCGCTCCGCGCAGCTCCCGCAGATTTGACTCTTAAATTTATACCAAAAAACAGCGGGATGAGTATCTTTGGTAGAAGTGGATTCGGATACAATAATTCTTTTATCTGTCATCTTACAGCCTTTTTTACACGTCAAAGAATTGCTGTATTGGGAAACATAAAACTTTTCTTGGTAGTTTTTCCAAATTTTCCCAAAATCAAGAAATTCCTCTTTTGTAAACTCATCTAAAGCGGTCCGTCGGGGCGCATTAAAGGGCACTAAATCATTCCTTTCCCTTACCTTCTCCAACTGCTCTGTTATTCTTTCCCTATCCGCCTCTGTAAGAAATAACAAATCGGTTTTACCATAAATGATATCTATAACCTGGAATTCTATTGAATCGCCATCTACCCGTTTAGCAAACTCAACCATCCCTTCAATATCATTAAAATTTTTACTGCAAATTACGTTATACAGCTTCAGGTGCGGCTTCAGGGAACCCTGCCTTTTTTTATGGAAAGACAATCTTGTTAAATTTTTCGCAACTCTCTCAAAATCTGCTTTAGTTTTTCCGGGATGAGTCAGGGTATATACTTCAGGATTTCCCGCCCATATGCTTGCTGTGATTAGATCAACTTTGCATTTAACGAGCAGTCCGGCTATTTCTTCATTAATAAATGCGGCATTAGTAATTATGTTTAAATACATATTCTTTAATTTGATTGCCTTTATCACTTCTTTTATCTCCGGGTATAAAAGGGGCTCGCCTGAGCCGGATAAAATTATCTCACGTGTTCCCATGCTGTATAAATCTTTTATTAATTTTTTAACTAACTTAAATGGCAATTCTTTTTCTCCTTGAGGAAAAATCTCTTTTTTATCGAGTAAAGGTGAATGGACCCAGCACCCGATTCAGGTATTATTGCATTTATCGGTCAAATCTATCTGAACAGTATGGGGCCCGCAGAATGCCTGTCTTTCATTCTTGATACCGTCAAATATCTTTTTCCAGATATTTAAATTTTTTCTCATAATTTTCCTACAAACTTCTGCCGATCGAAGCAAAGATAATTCAAATAACTTCTTGTTTTCCCAAAAGCCGCGCCTAAACTATGATTTTGCCAATAATTAAGGAATTTCCTTATGTTACCCAAAATTCCTTTCTTCCGCCTCTGATGATCAGCCCATAACCTATAGGCATACTGCTTTGCTTCTTCCAAGTCAGCCGGAGAAAGATTATCCGGCTGGAAAACACAGTTGTCGTGGCCGTCATACATAGAGAAATCTTTGGTTAAAATTCTGCCGCGCTTATCCAGCTCCTCAAAAAGCGCTGTTCCCGGGAAAGGCGTAATTATGGAGAACTGCGCAGAGTGGGGATCCAGCTTTAAAGCGTAATCTATAGAGCTTTTAATCGTTTCTTTTGTTTCTCCGGGAAAGCCGAAAGAAAAAGTCAAATGAACGTTTATGCCTAAAGATTTAGTATATTTAATCATTCTTTCCGCCTTCTTTAAATCTAAATTCTTTCCGCATCTATCTACTAATTCTTGTGAAGCGCTTTCTACACCGTATTTCACTGCATACAGACCCGCCTCTCTCATCTTGTCTAAGATTTCCTCATCCATCAAGTCCGCCTTTGCCATAATAGCCCAAGGAATTTTATGCAAATCTTTCCTTATAATTTCACTGCACAATCTTAGCATTCTTTCTTTACCTATGTTGAAGGTATCGTCATCGAAATATACAGAGTTAAATCCTTTCTTTCTGACTAAATATTCCATTTCATCTACTACATTGTTTACATCTCTTGTTCTATAAGTTCTGCCTCCAAAAAGCACTTGTGGCCATAAACAAAAATCGCAGCCAAAAGGACAGCCTCGCGAAGCAACCATTTGCGCTGAAGGATGAGGAATATCCCCGGGCAAGTCCCAGTATCTTTGCATAGGAAGACTGCCTCTGTAAGGCCAGGGCAGAGAGTCTAATTCAAAGGGCCCTCGAGGACAATTTTTAATCACATTGGCTCTCTCATCCTTCCAGATAAGCCCCTTTATACAGGAAAGGTCTTTTTTCCCCTGAGAAATAGCCTTTATCAACTCAAGGAGCGTAAATTCGTATTCGCCAAATAAAACAAAATCAACATACCCGTTCCTCGCTAAAAATTCCGGTTTATAGATTTCCGGATGCGGGCCGCATAAAACTATAGGGATATCTATGGAGGATATTTTCTTTAATATTTCCATGTCATAATAAAAAGAAGGGGCAGAGGTCTCGGTAACTAAAATATCGAAATTCGTCCGGGATAAATTCTCCAGAAACTCCTCTTCAGGGATTGCTTCAGCAATGGCATCTATCAAATTAGCCTCGATATTATTTTTTCTCAAAAGAGAGGTGGCATAGGCAAGAAAAAACGGGAAGGGTAAATAGTTATTTTCGCTTCTATCCTTGATATGGGGCCAGCGGGAACCGGCTCTTACGCCCCACCTTCCCTCTTTTTGCCAGGGAAAATTCGCCAGCAACACTTCTAATTTCCTCTTTGGCCTTTTATCTTCTATCTTTTTCCCTATTACTGCCCTGAAACAATTTTGGCGTAACCTTTCTATTTTTTGGTCTAACAAATTATCTTTTTCAAATAAACTTATCCTTCCGGAAAAAAGGTGATAATGTCCCGGATAATAATCTTTCTTATCCTTAGAGTTCATACGTCTAAAACCAATAATATGGGCATTAATATTTGAAGGCGGCCTCTGGACAAGCGCCGATGCCTGCTCTTTACCATTTTGGCATTCCAACACCAGGGAAGGCAAGAATTTACCTTCTATAGGAAACCTTACCCCGATTAAAGAAGCGGGGCTATTATCTAGACAAAAGTCTTGCCAGCGGTCATTCGAACGGGGAAAGTCTTTCTGCCGAAAATCATGAATCCAGGTTTTATAACAGGAGTTAACCAGGCATGCCAGGCGGAATTCATCGATATATAACTGCTCTTCTATTTCAACATCTATATCTACAGATATCCGGCAGTCTTCTATTATTTTTATTACCCAGATCTGACTTAAGGGCAGCTCTTTAAAGGTTACTTTAGCCTTAAAATTATCTTCTCCCTTTTGTAAAATTTGCCAATCTGCTTTAGTGGAATCTGTCCATAATCCCAAGGTATTAATACCCACATTTAAGCCTGCGTCCTTTGTAACTTCAATGTCATTCCAGTAGATATTTATTCCGGAATCAGAACAAGTTACCTTAATACTTTCTTTCATAATCATATACTTGGCTGTTTGCTTAAATCTAATCTTTTGCCTTTCGACTAAAGACTCTCTGAGCAAAAAGATAAAGTATTTAACCCCTCGCCAGAAAGCATAAAATGGGCCGCCGATTTTCAGATGGCGTTTAAGTTTTCGATAATTACTTTTAAGGTTCAATTTTTATTATTCCTTTAAAATATGAATATTTTCCCGGCAACACCTTACGGATATTTACTTTTTGATATTGAAGTAGCCTTGCCTGGTATAAACTATCGGTATTTTCTACAATAGCCCGCAAGTTCTCTTTTTTCATATCATTTTCAAAACTGATTCTGGGCAAGGTCTCTGCTTCTGCTGTAATTTTTTTTGCCTTGCCATACCAGAATCTGTAAGGCAGGATATCGTAGTCTTCGGTATATTCATCGGGAAACCTTCCTTGAGTGGAACCAGGCACCGCCCATGTTTTGTAAGCAGGTGAAAGCATCAGATTTATCTGTTGTATTTCTATACTTACTTCTTCGTAAATTTCCATATTTACTTGCCAAACAATTGAGTTTTTACTAATTAACTCTATTTGCCAATTTTGCGAAATGGAAATATTCGGCCAATCGCCTGATACGGCAATCCTGTCAGGCCCTTGCTGATTTAGCCGCCACCTTGCCTGATAGGAATCGTACCAGATTCCCGAACTGCGGACAGAGGTATAAACACTTAACCCCGTGGTTAATTCTTTTCCTTCCCAGAATATATTTCCTTTACCCTGGTCAAAAGCAAATCTTAAATTACCCTGGCTTAATTCGATAGCCTCAAGCGAAACAGATTTCTTTTCTAACGTAAAATTTTTACCTAAAATAATCTTTCCCTCAAAATAACTATATCTGCTACCGGGGTTAATCAAATCTTCTTTTTTGGGTACTATAATCGAAGAACTAAGGCAAAGGTATTCTCCGTCTGCCTCCTTGCGTTTATAAATACCGAGAGTCTGGTTATCGGGATTAAAAAGGGTGCCAAAGAATAAATTGGGAGAAGTATCCTCATTTTCCGGTATTAACACTACTTCAGAGGCTTTATTGTCCTTTAATCTTATCGGACAAATACCATTAATGTATTGATTGGCTGAGAAATCGCCTTTTTCACACGCGGTTAGCCAATCTTTATATTTATTTTGAAGCTCCAATCTTACAAACTGATGGGCCAGAAAAACCGGCTTATTGACTTCAACCGCGGTTTTAATTTCTAAAGTGTTCTCATCTTTCAAAAGAAGTGTCCAAATCTGCAGCAAAGGTATCGATTTGTAAAATAGAGATAGAATCATTTCTCTTCCGGAATTTTTTTGTATTTGCCATTCGGCATCTTGCAAAGTAAACCGTTCTTTAGAAATATTGAATGCGCTATGTAGTCCACTTGCTGCGGTAATCTCCTTATCTTTGTAAAAAAGCCTCAAGGACTTCGCTTCTACATCGGCAAAGAGGCGAAGATTACCATGGGAGATGGTGCGTTGGGCACGCAGGCGGACATGCTCGGCTTGTTGTTCAAGGAGAAGTCTTTGCCTTTCTTCTTCTTGTTTCTTTAGGAATTTTTGTTCGGCATTTCCGATATATTTTATAAATTCTTTTTCTTCAGAAAATGTCTTGATAGAGATAAGGTTTTTACTCTTTGCATCCAGGTTCCACTGAATAACACGGGCCTCCTGTTCATAGCCTGTATTAAGAGGTTTAAGCAGGATATCTTTGTTTTTATGCTCCAGGACGAGTCCGGGACACTCCTGGTTTTTCCAAACTCCGGATACACCCAGTATAGCATCAGGGCAGCTGTCTAAACCTAAATCCTGCCAGTTGGATTTAGAAGCAAAAGGCGCAAAATCACTACTTTTATCCAGAGTTTGCCATCTCTTATATTGAGGCATAAGAAGCAAATCTATATGCGGCTGTTTTGTGTCCTCTTCTTTTATCTCTGTCTGCCATTGTAAACAATCTTTTTCTAACTGAAGCGTCCAGACTTGCGAAAGGGCCTCCTCATGCGACCTTCCTTCAGCGATAATCTTGTCGGTTCCGAAACTCTTTATCTGCCAGGATAGATTGAAAGAAGAAGACCAGCTATTAAGAGCGGGAATAAAAGAAGACACATACCCCCCCATTCCTTTGGTAAGGGGGTAACCATCGTAATTAAGGATTAATCTGCCATTGTTAAATATTATTCTTAATCCTTCTTTTTCTAAAACTGCGATACCCTTTTTCTCTCCCACAGTCTCTAAATAACAAGAGGTAACCCTTGAGGGCAAACCTTCCCGGACAATCCTGCCTTTCTCCAAAAGAATTACCCGGCCGCATAACCTGCTTACCATATTCATATCATGGCTGACCAAAACAATGGTTTTGCCCGCTTTTTTTAATTCAAATATTTTCTTAATACACTTCTGCTGCGCTTCCTCATCGCCGACCGCCATAATATCGTCGATTAAGAGAATGTCTGGTTCCACAAATATCGCCAAAGCAAAGGCTAAGCGCATATACATACCTTGAGAATAATACTTTATTGGAGCATCGATAAATTTACCCAGACCGGCAAATTCTATAATCCCGTTCATCTTCTCATCCAACACTTCCTCATCTAAACCATATACTCTGGCATTAAGTGTTATATTTTCCCTTCCTGTAAATTCAGGGTTAAACCCGGCTCCCAATTCCATTAATGCCGATACCTTGCCCTCAACATTAATTTCTCCCCTATCAGGCATAAGCATACCGGCAATTAACTTTAATAAAGTAGTCTTGCCTGCTCCATTCTGACCGATAACTCCTATCACTTCACCTTTATTAACGTTAAAATTCACATCTTTTAAAACCCAGACCTCCTCCCAGGAAACCTTCCGTTCCCTTATGAATTTGATGCGGTATTTTTCCCAAAGATTATTAATCCTTATTGTGCTCATATTCTCTTCAACAAGGCCG
>CAZPSS010000020.1:0-5564 GCA_964589565.1 uncultured Planctomycetia bacterium | reverse complement strand
TTAATAAAGAAAAGGTATCCCATAATAAGAAAGATTAACGAGATTGAAAATGAGATAAATATTGTCGGCAGCGAAGGGGCCCTTGCTTCAAATAAAATCTGTTTATAGGACATTACATAGTAAGTCATCGGATTCAAAAGGCAGACCCAGCGGAAAGGAAAAGGCAGCATATCTAAAGAATAAAATACGGGTGTAATCCAAAACCAAATCATAAGTCCGATGGACAGAAAATGGGTAAGGTCCCTGAAGAAAACATTTACAGAGGAAAACAAAAGCCCTAAACCCGCAATAAAAAGAAACTGAAGTATTATTATCATAAACAAAAACAATAAAAGTCTTGTTACTCTAAAATTTAAAATTATAAATAGGGGCATCAAAAAGATAAACCCGATAAAAAAGTTTAAAAGGTTACTCAAAACAGAAGATATAGGGATAAATTCCCGGGGGAATATGCCTTGTCTCAATATAGAAGAACTGACTGTGAATGAATTTGTGGCTTCTGAAGTGGCATTAGAAAAAAAGCCATGGAATAATGCCGGCAAGCACAAATAAGGTATAATTTGGAATATCTACTCTAAAAGCTGCCGTAAAAATGAGGTTGATGCATACTGCCAATATCAATGGCGTAACCACTGCCCACCAAATGCCCAATTTAGAGCCGGCATACTTCGCCTTGAATTGTGAGCTGGCCATATCCCATAGGGTGTGACGATACCTATATATGTCCTTTATTCTTTCTTTAAACATCCTTGGACTGTCCTGTCTCCTTGCAAAACTTCAGCTATCTTTTTGCCTTCAAGCACGGCCTCCTCCATAGACATATATCTCCAGCTTCCGAAGCGGCCGAGGGAAAAGATTTGGTGTTGTTTTAAGAAATCTGTAATATTTTTAACTGCTGTATTGCGATGTTTATCATAAATGACATATCCGTATTTAATGTCGTTGATATCCTCGACCAGAATCTTATCCTCGCGAGTTAATATATCGGCTTTCTGTAAATCTTCAATTATACGCTGGATAATAGTTTCCTTCTGTACAGGCCTATCCCGAGAATAGGAGACCTCTATATAAAGGGAACTTTTGCCTGGCGGGGCTAAGGCAGAAGAAAAGTTGTGGGGAAAGCCTGCGCGGAAAAATATAAACTCCTCATCAGGAAAATATATCCAGTGTTTATCGGATAAGTCTTTTCTGTCTATGCCGAGATTCAAATTGAAGATAGATGTCCATTTTAGAACTTTGAAGGCCCCGGCTATCTCCTTTGGCAGACTCCTGATGAGCTTAGCCAGTTCAGGGAGCGGTATACTGGAGATTAGCTTCTCATAACCAACCTTTCTGCCATCTTTGAAGGTTATCTCTTTCCCGGCCAGGTCTATTTTCGCCGCTTCAGAGGTCTCAATCTTTTTAACCCTTTTAGAGAAAGCCCGGGCAACTCCCTGAATTCCCCCTATTTTAGGATACCAGAAGGAGGTATTGTAGCCATATTTTCTTTTACTCTCTGCAACGGCGCCTTCGATTACCTCTTCTAAAGAAGGTGTAGGGATAAAACCATCTATCCATTCACAACTTAACTCCTTAAGTGGAACCGTCCAGAACTTGCGGTTATAAGGGAGCATAAAATGTCTGCTGATTCCCTGGCCAAAGGTCTGAAAAATCCATTCCTCAAAAGATTTCCCATTAGAACTTATGTATTTTCTATTTACTGCCCCGATAAATCCTAACAGGCACTCCTTGGCCACAGTAGGCGCAAGGCCAAAGAGATTGGCTTGGAAGGGATAACGGGTGTAGGTGCCAGAAGAATAAACCCATGAATTTCTTTGGTGTTCAACAAGGTTGCCATTCAATAACTCTTTAATTAGTCCCCGGGCATATTCGTGCTTAAAGTGAAGAAGATGGCCATCGTAATCAAAGGTAAAGCCATCAACCCTTTTTGAACGGCAAAGGCCGCCTGCTGAATCTTCTTTTTCAAAGATTTGATAATGAGAGCCGCGGTCTGATTTCTCTAAATGATAGGCTGCGCTTAGGCCGGTGAGCCCGGCCCCTAATATAACAATCTTCTCTTTATCCATTAACGGGCTCTCGGCTTATCTTTCTGCCTAAAACTAAACAGATGAAAACTACCACAATTAGAACAATTAGGCCTATCTGGTTGGGAACTCTGCTAACAATTAGACCGCTGAGGGCAAAAAATAGCCCTAACAGATACATAAAAATAATCACCTTTCTCTTTGAATAACCCGCAGCCAAAAGCTTAAGAGCAAAGTGATCATCGCTTTTCTTAAAAACCGACCTTCCTTTTTTCATCCTCATAAACATAACAAATGTTGTATCAAATATGGCCAGGCCGAGAATAAGAATGGGGCTGAGTAAAGCTATTCTTCTTTCTAACGGCGCATAACTTATCGTTATAGCAATAGCGGAAAGCGCGAAGCCTAAGAAGTGACTCCCTGAATTTCCCATATAAACCCTGGTCGAAGTTAAATTATAGCGCAAGAAACTTAATGTTACCGCGGTCAAGGCCAAAGAGAAAACTGCTACAGCAGGATTACCCGTCAATAAAGCAATAAGAAAAAATGCCGCCGAAGAAATGGCGGCAATCCCTCCTGCCAGCCCGTCCATTATATCTAAATGATTGAAGGCATTGGTAATCCCTAACACCCAGAGAAAGGTAATCAAAAGATTCGGATAAGAGCCGATATAGACAATCTGCGTCTTGATGCCACAGAGGATAAGCAAAATAGCGGCCGCAATCTGAACCAAAAATTTTATGGGCACAGAAAGTTCTTTCTTAGAGTCATCAATCATCCCAAAGGCCACGAGCAGGCCGGAGCCCAAAACTATTCCCCAAACTGTCTTATCCGGCTGCCCGCAAATTGAGGTGGTTAAGACACAAATAATAGAAAAAGCCAACCACATACCCAGGCCACCCAAACAGGTAACACCGTCAGGAGAGACAAAGTTGATTTTTAAGGCCAGCCTCTTAAGCAGGGTAATCAGGATTAGCGCTGACATCAGGGCAGTTAAAAAGACAATGCTGTAAACTAATATAGTCCCTTCTCCTTTCCTAAATGCTGATAGAGTTTGTCTGTTTTTTCTACCATATATTTTACTTCAAAGGAGGAATCGAGGAATCTCTTTCCCTCCTGACCCATCTTGCGGGCAAGGGCCTTGTTCTTTAAAAGGGTATTAATTCTTTGGGCCATAGCCTCAACATCGCCGCAAGGCACCAGAAACCCATTGATACCATTTTGCACTGTCTCTTGCGCCCCCCCGGTTGAGGTAGCCACAACTGGTAAAGCAGAGGCCATAGCCTCCAAAAGAACTATTGGTAAGCCCTCCCATAAGGATGTAAGCACAAGCACATCCAAGACAGACATAATCTCAGCCACATCGCGGCGCCATCCGGCAAAGAACAGGTTCTCTTTCAAGCCAAACCTATCTCTTAAACCCTCTAACTTCCCGCGCAAAAGTCCATCGCCAATTAGAAGGAATTGTGCCTCAGCAAACTTTTTTTGGACAATAGCTGCTGCTTTGAGAAAATCCTGGGGCGCTTTCTGAGGTTTGAAACAGGCCACCATCCCCACCAGCGGAGAACCCGCCTTTAATCCCAGCTCTTTCTTTTTCTTCTGGATATCAACCTTACAATTAGTAAATTCTTGCCTGGGGATGCCATAGCGAATGAGAGTATATTTATGCGCAGTGGCAATTCCGGCATCCAGCCCCTTTTTGATATCGCTCTGTGAGACAACAATCAGTCTATGCGTAATCTTTGCGGTTATGCGTTCCAGGAAGATAAAGAGTCTTCTGGCGAGTGAGTTTTGGCGATGATGGAAACCCCAACCATGGACGGTATGCAGAATCACAGGCACACCCGCTAACTTAGCCGCCCAACGGCCTAAAATCCCGGCCTTGGAGCTATGAGTATGCACAATATCAAACTTCTTATCTTTAATGAACATGGTAAGACTGAGGAGGGTTATAAAATCTCTTAGAGGGTCTACGGCTCGCTTAAGGGAGGGTAAAAAGGTTATATTTATCTCTGGGGTATTCAGGACATCCGGGATTAAGATTCCATCTGTAGAAGTAATCAAGGAAAGATTATATCTTCTTTTGTCCAAGAGGGTTACAATATATAATGCGCTCTTCTGGGCACCGCCTAACTCAAGCTGAGTAATTATGTGCAGGACATTTAATCTTCTCAAGCCAACTGTCTCCATCCGCTCTTAAGTCTGCCAGGGCCTATAAGCAACGAAAAGGATAGGACGGAATGTCCTTTTTCCGGAGTTGCTAAGATGAGAGAACCATAAAGGCGGCAATGTATTGTAGAGCAAATTAATAATCGACCTTGATATCAATACGATGGGTTCCTGCAGGTGCGCCCTGTTCTCCTTCCGCATAGACTTCAAAATCAGCTGTCAAGTTATAATTGGGGTCGCTAACTGTGAGTGGAGCAGGAGTAATAGACCCACCGGAAGGAATGGCCGCTAAATTATATCCTCCTGTACGACAATTCCATAAAGCATGTTGCATTCCTGCTTCTGCGGCATAATATGCCCGGGCGCGTTTAATTTGCCGGAAGGAGCTGCTGAAATGGCCGGTGGAAATCATTAAACCGGCGCCTCCTAAGACAAGAAACATAAGAACAAAGCTTATAACTATCAGCAAAGCAATCCCTTTCTTGTCACTAAGCATCCAAGCCTCCTTTCAGTTTTCTTTTTAATACCTTGCCCGTAGGGGTCTTGGGCAAATCTTCCTTAAATTCAACTACGCGGGGAATTTTATAATTTGCCAGCCTTCCTTTGCAATAATTGAGGATCTCGCTATCTGTTGCGCTGCAATCCTTCTGTAAGACTATGAAGGCCACAGCAACTTCTCCCTTAAATTTATCCTTTTTGCCTACAACTGCCGCCTCTTTTACCTTGGGATGGGCGCTGAGGACGTTTTCTATTTCTGAAGGATAGATATTCATTCCGTGGGTAATAATCATCTCTTTCTTGCGCCCAACTATATAAATATAACCGTCCTTATCTATTTTGGCCATATCTCCGCTAAATAGCCAGCCACCCCTGATAGTCTTTTTGGTTTCTTCCGGTTGATTGAAGTAGCCGAGCATTACATTAGGTCCCTTGACGATTAACTCGCCGATTTCCTCGCATGCGGCTTCACTTTCATCTTCTCTGACTATTTTAACTGCTACCGCCGGAATAGGCAAACCTACAGAGCCCGGTTTTTTTAAACCCTGCAAAGGATTAAAAGAAACTACCGGAGAAGCTTCAGTCAAACCGTAGCCTTCCAAAAGAGATATTTTCTTAAACCTTTCCTTAAATACCCGTAAGGTTTCAAGGCTCAGGGGGGCTGCTCCTGAAATACATACCCTGATTCGCAAAAACAATTGTAAGATCGCCGGCAGATTAAGGTTTTTTAAAATATCAAATAATTGTGGTATACCCACAATGACTGTAATCCGGCTCAACAAAATAGCGCGCAAAACCTTACTAAAGGGCCTTAGCGACTTAAAAATTATAATTCTGGCTCCTGTATAAATGGGAATTAATATACAAACCATT
>CAZPSS010000019.1:0-12373 GCA_964589565.1 uncultured Planctomycetia bacterium | reverse complement strand
TTATTGCAGAAGATTAAACTACAGGGGCCTTGACTTTTAAGCATAATAGAGTATACTATGTAGAGGAGGGAGGGCAGGGAGATGAAAAAGGCTTTAGTTTTCTTTACAGTGATATGCCTGGGAGTATTTTGTTTTAGTTTGGGCGCTTCTGCTCAAGACTTCGGTGAGCAATTTCTCAAAGGGGCGCTGAAAGGCGCGGCAACCGGTGCGGCAGCTTCGGCGGCTTCCGGCGGGAAGGCAGGAACGGGCGCAGCTATTGGTGCAGGAGTCGGTGTTTTTAGCGATTTACTCTTCGGCGCAATGGAGAAGAGTAAAAACGAAGCTCCTATGCAAGCTGCAGGTTTAGTTTCCGAAGATGCCTATCAACGAGGTTTCCAACAGGGATTTACCAACGGCTATCAGCAAGGCTATCAGCAAGGATATAGCGACGCTTTGACTAAAACGGAATAAAGCGCGCAGAAAATATTAGTTTACGGTTAACGGTTTACAGTTTACGGTAGTTTCTTCCAAGCCCGGTGACGGCAAACACCGGGCTTTTTTTTCCGGGTTTTTTTTCTTGCATTCTTATAAATCTATGATATAATTACTTAAGTAATTTAAGTAATTTTTGCGAAAGTTACTAAGAAACGCAAAGTTCAAAGCGCAAAATTTAAAACTAAGAAACTTTGAACTTTAAACTTCAATTTTACATTTTTAGTTTTACACTTTACATTCAGATATATTGTACCGAGGAACAATTATGCCGCAGTTAAGAAAAGACCCGGTAATCGGCCGCTGGGTGATTATTGCCACGGAGCGGGCAAAAAGGCCGGAAGATTTTAAGATTGAAAAAGAAGAAGTCCACGAAAAGCCCTGCCCTTTTTGCGAGGGAAACGAAAGCCAAACCCCTCCGGAAATTTCTGCCATACGCCGGTCTCAGACTAAACCAAATCAACCCGGCTGGGATGTGCGGGTAGTTCCCAGCATTGCGCCGCTTCTTAGCAGAGAGGGAGACTTAGGCAGGCGCGCTAAAGGTATGTATGATTTAATGAACGCCGTCGGCGCCTACGAAGTGGTCATAGAAACCCCCAGGCACATTGCCAATATTGCGGATTTAGAGGAAGAGCAAATCGTCAAAGTTATTGATTGCTATGTAGAGAGGTTCTTTCAGTTAGAGAAGGATGCGCGGTTTAAATATGTGTTGATGTATAAAAATTATGGCCGGGCGGCCGGCGGAGGGCGCCTAAGGCACAGCCGCTCTCAATTAATTGCTACTCCGGCCAATCCTAAGCGGGTAAAAGAAGAATTGGTCGGAGCAAGAAAATATTTTGAATATAAGGAAAGATGTGTTTTTTGCGATATGCTCAAACAGGAGCTGGAGCAAAAGGAAAGGGTTATCTTCGATATCGACGGCCTGGTGGCCATCTCACCTTTTGCCTCCCGTTTTCCTTTTGAGGTCTGGATTTTACCCAAGGAGCACTCCTGTGATTTCTCTTCCATTAAACCGGAACACCGCCGGCACCTGGCAGGAATTTTAAAAAAGGTTATGTCTAAACTGAAAGTTACCTTAAATGACCCGCCGTATAATTATGTTTTGCATACCGCGCCTTTTCGCCGCGCGAAAACGGGATACTGGAAAACAGTCGACGAAGATTATCACTGGCATATAGAGATTATGCCGTGCTTAACCCGCATAGCCGGTTTTGAATGGGGCACCGGTTTTTATCTTAATCCCACATTGCCCGAAGAAGCCGCCAGGATTTTGCGGGAAACCAAAGTATAGCGTATAGCACATAGCGGATAGTTTTATTTGTCATTGCGAGCGAAGCGAAGCAATCTCAAAAGAGAGATTGCTTCACCCTGCGTTGCAGGGTTCGCAATGACGCGTATTCGTTAATCGTTGATGAGGCGAGAAACAATGGACCAGCTAAGACGAGACCCAATTGTAGGCAGATGGGTGATTGTATTTACCGATAAGCCTCGCAGGCCCAAGGAGTTCGAGATTGAGCCGCCGGCGCAGGGTAAGAATGCCCCTTGCCCTTTTTGTTATGGCCAGGAAACTATGACCCCGCCCGAGATTCAGGCCCATAGAGAAGGTACAGCGCAGGCAAATTCACCCGGCTGGTCAACGCGGGTTGTGCCCAACAAATTTCCCGCTTTGAGAATAGAAGGAGACCTCGATCGCCAGGGCATGGGAATGTTCGATATGTCCAATGGCGTGGGGGCTCACGAGGTAATTATTGAAACTCCCGACCATAGCAAAAGCCTGGCGGATTTGAAGGTCCACGAAATAGAAAAGGTTATTTGGGCTTATCGGGATAGAAGCGTGGATTTGCGCGGCGATAAACGTTTTCACTACATTATGCTCTTTAAAAATCATGGGTATAGCGCCGGGGCTTCCCTGTCACACAGCCATTCCCAGCTGATTGCCCTTCCGATGGTTCCCAAGAATGTGAAAGAGGAGTTTGGCGGGGCCAGCAGATATTATGAATACAGGGAGAGATGTATTTTCTGCGATATGGCTGCTCAGGAAAAAGCGGATAACGAGCGCTTGATTTGCGAAAATTCAAGGTTTCTGGCTTTTTCACCTTTTGCCTCCCGTTTTCCTTTTGAAGTCTGGATTTTACCTAAAGAGCATCATTCCGATTTCAGTTTCATTCAAACAGAAGGCGTAATTGAATTATCCAGAATCTTAAAGGAAGTGCTTTTAAGGATAAAATATGTTTTGAAGGACCCGCCTTATAACTTCATTATTCATACCTCGGCAATTGAACGAAATGAGAGAGAAGACTATCACTGGCATATAGAGATTATGCCGAAGCTTATGTCCGTCGCCGGATTTGAAAGGGGTTCGGGATTTTACATCAATCCCACACCGCCGGAAATTGCGGCGCAGTATTTGCGAGAAGCGAAGATATAAAGATGTTTCGTGAGGTTCCGTGAAGTTCCGTAATGTTCCGTGAGGTTACAAAAGGATTTTTAAAGCAACCTTAAGGAACTTTAGGGAACCTAAAGGAACTTTTCGGAACCTTCTTTGAAAAACGGGAATAAAAGACGGAGGCAACAAAATGAGTGTAAGGGTTGGCATTAACGGTTTTGGCAGAATCGGCAGAATGGTTTTTCGCGCAGCGTGTGCCTTAAACAAAAAAGAACTCGAATTTGTGGCGGTAAATGATATTACCGACGCCGCTACTTCGGCGCACCTTTTAAAATACGATTCCAACTTCGGCATTTTACCGCAGAGCGTCAAGGCTGAAGGGGACTGCATCGTTGTTGATGGCAAAAAAATAAAGGTCCTCTCGGAAAGAGACCCGGGGAAACTCCCCTGGAAGGATTTAGGCGCGCAGATTGTGGTGGAATCAACCGGGCTTTTTTGCACTCCGGAGAAGGCAGGCCTGCACCTAAAGGGGGGAGCGCAGAAGGTGATAATTTCCGCCCCTGCCAAAGGAGAAGTCAAGACAGTGGTTTTAGGGGTAAACGAAGAGGCCTACGACCCTAAAGAGGACAATATAATTTCCAATGCCTCCTGCACCACCAACTGCATTGCCCCGGTGGTTAAAGTTATTAAAGATAAATTCGGCATAAAAAAAGGCTTAATGACTACAATTCATTCCTATACCAACGACCAGAAAATTCTGGATTTGCCGCATAGCGACTTGCGCCGCTCACGGGCAGCAGCGTTAAATATGATTCCTACTACCACAGGCGCCGCAAAGGCCGTGGGCTTAGTTATTCCCGAACTTAAAGGCAAGATGGACGGCCTGGCTATTCGGGTTCCCACCCCCACCGTATCCATAGTGGATGTAGTCATGCAGACAGAGAGAGAGGCCAGTAAAGAGCAGGTTAATAATCTGTTTAAAGAGCAGGCGCAGGGGAAGCTAAAGGGTATCCTGGCTGTTTGTGAGGAGCCTTTGGTTTCTATGGATTTCAAAGGCAACAGCGCTTCTTCAATTGTGGATTTAGAGCAAACCTTCTGTTTAGGCGATATGGTCAAGGTCCTTTCCTGGTACGACAACGAATGGGGTTATTCCTGCCGCATTGTGGATTTAATCGAATACATCGCCGGGAAAGGGTTGTAAAGGATGAACAAAAAGACAATTAAAGATATTGACATCCGGGGCAAGCGGGTCCTGATGCGGGTGGATTTTAATGTGCCGCTGGATGGGAAACTGCGGATTACCGACGACACAAGGATTAGAGGGGCCCTTCCTACCATAAAATACGCCCTGGAGCAAGACGCTAAATTGATTTTAATGAGCCATCTTGGCCGGCCTAAGGGCAGGATTGTGGAGAACTTTCGTCTTAGGCCTGTAGCTTTGCGATTGAACGAACTTCTGGGAAAGAAGGTTAGAGCGCTTAATGATTGTATCGGCCCGAAGGTTAAGGCGGCATCCGCTTCTTTAAAGGAAGGAGAGGTTTTGCTTTTAGAAAATACCCGCTTTCATAAAGAAGAGATGGAGAATGACCCGGGCTTTGCAAAAGAGTTGGCTTCTTTAGGCGAAGTCTATGTCAGCGATGCCTTTGGCAGTGTGCATCGGGCCCACGCCTCGACAGTTGGCGTAGCCGGCTATCTTCCTGCGGTAGCGGGATTTTTATTAGAGAAGGAAATCGAATTCTTAAGCAAAGTAACCAAAAGTCCCGATAAGCCTTTGGCCTTAATCTTAGGAGGGGCAAAAGTATCGGATAAGATAGGTGTTATCAATAATATGCTGGATAAGGCCGATACTATTCTAATCGGCGGAGGGATGGCCTATACATTCTTAAAGGCAAAAGGGAAAGACATCGGCTCCTCAAAATTAGAAGCGGACAAATTAGATTTAGCCAAAGAGATTTTGTCTAACGCCGCGTCGTCGGGGGTAGAAATACTTTTGCCCAGCGACCATATTGCGGCAGATGCCTTTTCCGCTTCGGCGAATTCAAAAGTTGTGGGCGAGAATATTCCCGAAGGATGGATAGGCCTGGATGTCGGGCCGGAAACTACGGAGAATTTTATTTCTGCTTTAAAAGGAGCAAGGACGGTGGTCTGGAACGGCCCTTTAGGCGTTTGCGAGTGGGAACCTTTCAGCCAGGCCAGCCGAAAGCTGGCCCGGTTTCTTAGCGCTTCATCGGCTACTACCATTATCGGCGGCGGCGACACCGCCGCGGCCGTAGCCAAGTTCGGCTTAAGCGATAAAATGAACCATGTCTCTACAGGCGGCGGGGCATCGCTGGAATTCCTGGAAGGTAAAACTTTGCCAGGTATTGCCGTTTTGCAGGATAAGTAATTTAAATGATGCCCAATACCCCTTTGGGGCACAAGTAAATTGGGCAACTACACCGTGTTGATGTAGTTTGCCGATTTATCGGCAGAGGCGGGAAGAATACTTGCACCTACGGGGTGCAAGTGGGGTAAAAGAGGATGAGATGAGAAGACCAATAATTGCCGGTAACTGGAAGATGAATAAGACGGCGGGCGAGGCCGTCAAATTAGTCGAAGGTCTCAAAAACGAGCTCAGAGATGTCAAAAATATTGATATTGTGGCCTGTCCGCCTTTTACCGCTTTGAAAGAAGTGGCCAAAGTAATTTGCGGCACAAATATTTATTTAGGAGCGCAAAATGTCCACTGGGAAGATAGCGGGGCTTTTACAGGGGAAATTTCCGCTTCTATGCTTAAAGAATTAGGCTGCCGATATGCAATTATCGGACATTCCGAAAGAAGGGCTTACTTCGGCGAGACAAATGAAGGGGTAAATAAAAGGACAAGGGCAGCCTTAAAGTATAATTTAATTCCCATTGTCTGCGTGGGAGAGAGGTTGGAGCAAAGAGAGAAGGGTGAAACTTTCGAAGTAATCAAAGACCACGTGGAAAATGGGCTTAAAGGTATTAGCGCGGAGGAAATCAGAAAAATAGTTATCGCCTATGAGCCGGTCTGGGCTATCGGCACGGGGAAGACCGCAACACCTGAGCAGGCGCAAGAGGCGCACAGCTTTATCCGCAATCTTCTGCAAAAGTTATACAATGCCGCTCTTGCGGCTTTGGTGCGCATACAATACGGCGGCAGTGTAAAGCCGGACAATATTGCCGATTTAATGGCAAAGGCCGATGTGGACGGCGCATTAGTAGGCGGAGCCAGCCTGAAGCCGGAGTCTTTTGTTGAAATTGTAAGGAGGACAAAACAATGAAATCTTCTACTCTCTACTCTCTACTTGCTGCTTTCTACTTTTTCTTTTTTCTAAGCCTGGCCCATGCAGCGCCTGTGGGCAGTCCTGCCGGTTTGCTGGAAAAAGGCCAATGGGATTTTGGCTTGGAAGGCGGCGGGTATCTTTCCAAAAGGCCTATGGAATCTTCCGGTGCGTCTGATTATGAAGTAAGTTTAGGTTACGGATACCATTGCCGCAGTTACGGCTTGACTGACCGCTTAAAAATCACGGGCCGTGTAGGCGGCTCATACGGATATATTTATGATGTAAGTGATCCAACCGTAGAGAAAAAGACAACTTTAAGCGGAGGTTTAGTATTGGGTATTCAGTTAAAGGGCATAATCTTTGAGCATAAAGATACGGGTTTTGAGTGGGACGCCAGCGGCCAATTCCTATATATGTGTTCGCACCACAAAAGAAGCGGCAAGGCCAATGCCGATTGGTATGAATGGCAGGCTGCAACCTGCCTGGCCAAAGAAATCGGCAGATTCAGGCCTTATGCGGGTGTAAAATTCTCCATAGTAAATTTGGACTACGATGACGGAGAAGGCAATACAACCTCTTATGATGAAAACGGAAGCATTGGGGCATTTGCAGGCACAGCCATCTGCCTTGGCCGGGACAGAGATATCGTGGTTAATTTAGAAGGCGGATTTCTCCTCGGCACGGAGTGTTATATTGGAGTTAAGTACAAATTTTAACATTTAACATAAAGGAGTTCATATGTACGCTGCCATTATTGTGATTCATATTATTGCCTGCATTATTCTGATAACAGCAATCCTCTTTCAATCGGGAAGAGGGGGAGGCCTGGCGGATTTATTCGGCGGAGGCTCCAGCCAGACTATTTTCGGCGCGCGCGCTTCTACGTTCTTAACCCGCGCCACCACAGCAGCGGCAGTAGCATTCTTGTTGACCTGTATAAGCCTGACTGTTTTTTCTTCCAGAAAAGCCAAGTCTTTGATGTCCGGAGAGACTCAGGCAGGACCAGCCGCAAGGAAGTGAAGCACAAAAATAGGAAAAAGAAAAAGGCTTTCTTGTTTTTGATAATTATTTGCTTTTGCCCCTTAAGTTCTTTTGCCGAAGATTACCAGCCCCAAATCGGCGCCTATGGCGGCGAACTTATCTTCGCTACAACCTCCGACCCAAAGTCTTTTAACCCTATCCTGGCCAAAGAGACCTCCACAACCGCAATTACCAATCTGCTTTTTGAGGGCTTAACCCGCACCAACGGCATTACCACGGAAGTAGAGCCGAATTTAGCTAAATCCTGGCAGGTAGATGAGAGCGGGCTTTTGTGGACATTCTACCTGAGAAATGATGTGCAATGGTTTGACGGAGAGCCTTTTACTGCCGATGATGTAGTATTCACCTTTAATAGGCTGATTTACAACCCCGGCATTCCCAATTCAGCCGCAGACATTTTCACTGTCGAGGGCAAGGCCTTTAAGGTAGAAAAAGTTGATAAATGGACAGTCAGGTTTACTTTACCCCTTAAGTTCGCCCCTTTCCTGCGCGGTATGTCCCAGGAGATACTGCCTAAACATATTTTGGAAAAGAAAGTCTCGGAAGGTACCTTTAATTCTACCTGGGGCCTGGACGCCAAACCCGATGAGGTTATCGGCACAGGGCCTTTTAAGTTAACTAAATATCTTTCCGGGCAGAAGGTTATTCTGCAGAGAAACCCTTTCTATTGGCGAAAAGATAAAGAAGGCAAGAGGCTTCCTTACCTGGAGAAGGTGATATTTCTAATTGTCCAGAGCCAGGATACATCGCTTTTGAAATTTCAGGAAGGGGAACTTGATTATTACGGCCTGCGCGGCACAGATTATCCTCTCCTGAAGCCAATGGAGGAAAAAGGCAACTTTACGGTCTATGAGACCGGCCCGGCCTTTGGGACGAACTTCCTGGTGTTTAATCAGAATCGAAATAAAGATGAGAAGTCCGCAAGGCCTTATGTCTCGCCGAAAAAGCTGAGCTGGTTTACCAATAAGAAATTCCGCCAGGCGATAGCCCATTGTATAGACAAGGAAGCCATTATTGATATCGTAATGAACGGATTGGGCTTTCCTCAGGATTCGGCAATGAGCCCCAGCAGCGGATTCTTTTACAACCCTGATGTGAAGAAGTATGAATACGATTTAGAAAAGGCCAGGGCCTTGCTTAAAGAGGCAGGTTTTTTTGATAGAGACAAGGATGGCATTGTTGAGGATAAAGAGGGAAACGCTCTTGAGTTTAGCCTCAACACCAATTCCGGAAATACCCAAAGGGTACAACTGGCCAATATCATCAGAAAGGACCTGGAAAAAGTAGGTTTTAAGGTTCATTTTATGCAGTTGGAATTTAACAATCTGGTAACCAAATTGAATTCTACCTATGACTGGGATGCGATTATCCTGGGCCTGACCGGAGGCATTGAGCCCCATTTCGGCAATAATGTCTGGCAGTCTTCGGGGCATCTGCATATGTGGTATCCTAAACAGGAAGAACCCGCCACCTCATGGGAGAAGCGCATAGATGCTCTCTTTAACAAAGGCGTCCAGGAATTAGACAAAGAAAAGCGGAAAAAATTATACGATGAGTGGCAGGAAATTGTAGCGGAGAACGTCCCTTTTATTTATACCGTTTTGCCCAGCAGCCTGTTTGCCGTGCGTAATAAGTTCGGCAATCTCCATCCCACCTCCTACGGCGGCGCCTTCCACAATTTAGAGCAAATATTCGTTAAGTAGTTGCCCAATTTACTTGTGCCCCAAAGGGGTATTGGGCAGGTAGCAGTTACGCCGATAAATCGGCAAACTACATTACACAAATGACTTCCTACATTATCCGAAGGCTACTAATTGCCATACCATTATTGCTGGCCATTAGTTTCGTGGCCTTTATGGTTATCCAGCTGGCTCCGGGAAATTATTTTGACACCCTGCGGATGAACCCTCAAGTTTCCGAGGAGACCATCGAGAAATATGAAAGCCAATATCATCTGGATAAGCCGCCGCTCATCCAATACGCCTTTTGGCTGAAGAACCTGATGCGGCTGGACTTGGGCTATTCCTTCAGCTTGAACAGCCCTGTATCGAATGTGATTAAAAGCCGTCTTTTCAATACGTTCATTTTATCCCTTTCGGCAATGTTATTTACCTGGCTTATCGCAATTCCCCTGGGAATCTTCTGCGCTGTGCACAGAAACAAGGTATCCGACCGCTTTTTTTCCGCATTGTCTTTTGTGGGGCTTTCCATCCCCAATTTCTTTTTTGCGCTCCTGCTGCTTTATCTGGTTTCTTTGACGGGGCTTCTTCCTTTAGGAGGGATGCGCTCGGCAAATTATGAAGGCCTTTCCGGCTTAGGCAGGTTCTGGGACCTGATAAGGCACCTTATTATTCCTACCGTTGTCATCGGCACCAGCAGTTTAGCCGGGCTTCAGCGGATTATGCGCGCAAATTTACTGGAGGTGCTGCGGGCGCAGTATATTACCACGGCGCGCGCCAAGGGCCTGCCCGAAAATAGAGTGATATATATCCACGCCCTGCGCAATGCCGTCAATCCGATGATTACTATTTTCGGCTATTCCTTATCCGGGCTTCTCAGCGGAGCGGCTTTAACGGAAATTATCGTCGGCTGGCCGGGCCTGGGAACGATAATGTTACAGGCAGTAAGAAGTCAGGATTTATTTCTGGTTATGGGCAGTATGCTGATGGGCGGGGTAATGCTCATCAGCGCAAACTTGGTAGCGGATATCCTCCTGGCCTGGTCTGACCCCCGCATTCAATATAAATGAGGACAACGCGTCATTGCGAGGAGACCCGAGTTTACGTTGATGTCGACGAAGCAATCCCCGCGTTTGAGATTGCTTCGCTTCGCTCGCAATGACGGAGCTGGTTATGAAGGAAAAATTAGCACAGGAACATCTTAGTCCCTATCAGATGGCGCTGAGGCGGCTGAAGCGAAATCGCCTGGCAGTAGGAGGGTTTTTTGTCCTCATTTGCCTTTATTTTTGCGCAGTATTTGCCGATTTTCTCTCGCCCTACCATTACGACAACGAAAGCCGGCAGCGCTCATACAATCCTGTAACCAGGCTGCATTTCTTTGATGCCGAAGGAAGATTTCATCTTCGGCCCTTTGTTTATGATTATACCTACAAGTTTGATGAATTTTACCGGCGCGTATATACCACGGATAAAAGTAAGCTCTATCCTGTTAAGTTTTTCCTGCGCGGCGACACTTACAAGCTGCTGGGCCTATTTCCGGCTAACCTGCATCTTTTCGGCGTGGAGGAGCCGGCCCGGATTTATCTGTTAGGCGCTGATTCGCGGGGAAGAGACCTTTTTACGCGCATCCTTTACGGCTCGCGGGTATCGCTTTCCATCGGCCTGGTGGGTGTGGCATTTACCTTTATTATCGGCGCGATATTAGGAGGCATATCCGGCTATTTCGGCGGAAAAACCGATAACATCATTATGCGCCTCTGCGAGATGGTGATGCTCATTCCCGGTTTTTATCTGATGCTGGCCCTGCGGGCGGCCTTTCCGCCGCGTTTATCGTCGGTGCAGGTCTATCTTTTGATTGTGGTGATAATGAGCTTTATCGGCTGGGCGGGGCTGGCCAGGGTGGTCAGGGGGATGGCTATTTCCATCCGGGAAAAAGAATATGTCCTGGCTGCTCAGGCATTGGGAGAGAACCCTTTTCTGATTATCACCAGGCACGTTCTGCCTAATACATTATCCTATACCATCGTGGCCCTGAGCCTTTCCATCCCCGGATACATATTAGGAGAGTCGGCCTTGAGCCTTTTGGGCCTGGGCATTCAGGACCCTCACGCCAGCTGGGGCAATTTATTATCCGAGGCTATGAATATTGCCCAGATAAGGTTTCATCCCTGGATTCTTATCCCGGGTATTTTCATCTTCATTACCGTAATGGCCTTTAATTTTCTGGGCGACGGCTTGAGAGACGCCTTTGACCCCAATATGGAGGTCGGCCGCAAACTTTGACACACGGATTTACACGGATAAAACCAACGGATTAACGCGGATAATAAAAATGGCAGCTCTATTGGAAGTAAAAAACCTGCATACCTATTTCTATACGGACACGGGAGTATCTCGCGCTGTAGAAGGGGTCTCTTTCGATATTAAGAAAGGGCAGACCCTGGCCATGGTGGGTGAGTCCGGCTGCGGCAAGACCGTTACCGCTTTATCTATTATGCGTTTAGTGCCTGAGCCCGCAGGAGAGATTGTTAAGGGCGGGATTATCTTTGAGGGCGAGAATCTTTTAAATCTATCGCAGGCTCAGATGCGCTCCGTTAGAGGCCGGGGGATAGGAATGATATTTCAGGAACCGATGACTTCGCTGAATCCTCTTTATACTATCGGCTATCAGATTGGCGAGACACTTCTGGCCCATAAAAAGACAAAGAAAAGCGAAATCAAAAAAGAGGTATCGCAGCTTTTGAAAAAGGTAGAAATCCCCTTACCTGCAGAAAGGTACAAAAATTACCCCCATCAGTTAAGCGGCGGATTAAGGCAAAGGGCAATGATTGCCCAGGGGCTGGCCTGCAATCCCGGGCTTTTGATTGCCGATGAGCCTACTACAGCTCTGGATGTTACTATCCAGGCCCAAATCCTGCAGTTATTTTCGCAATTGAAAAAGAGTTCGCAGATGTCCATTCTTTTGATTACTCACGATTTGGGCATTGTTGCCGAAGTCGCGGATAGAGTATGCATTATGTATGCCGGAAGGATTGTGGAGGATGCCGATGTTTCGGCTATCTTTAGCCGGGCCGGACATCCTTACACCCAGGCCCTTTTAAACTCTATCCCTGCCCGCCAGGCATACAGCAAGACAGGCGGGTCCCCCTGCATTCTTGCAGAATGCAAGAAGGGGGACGGGCCTGCTGCGCGCAGTCAAATGCGGCAGAGGCTTTCGGCAATACCGGGCGCAGTGCCTCATCCGGAAAATAAACCTTCGGGGTGCCCCTTTCATCCCCGTTGCGACAAAGCAGATGAGCGCTGTCGAAACGAATTGCCCCCACAGTTGGAAATAGAAAGCGGCCATAAGGTCAGTTGCTGGAAGGCAAGATGAGCCCGTCATTGCGAGCCTCGAAGAGGCGAAGCGACCGAGGACGAAATGTCCGAGGAAGTGCCGAGCCCTCCTGGGCGAGGCCAATCTCAAGATGGGATTGCTTCCCCCTGCTAATTCACTTCGTGAATTAAAGCGC
>CAZPSS010000018.1:0-12492 GCA_964589565.1 uncultured Planctomycetia bacterium | reverse complement strand
CCCCGCAAGTATAGATATTTACCTGAGGCGGGTTTATTGGAATGAATTCTTCTTTTTTTCTGGTAAGTGAATTATATATCTTCATTTTTTAATTAAAGCGACGGCCTGCGCGGCTATAGCCTCAGTTTTACCAATCACACCCAACCCTTCTGCAGTGGTTGCCTTTACATTCACCTGCATGGAAGATAACTCTAATGCCCGGGCAATCTCTTTACACATTTTATGCTTAAAGGCGGCCAGATGGGGGCGCTCGGCCACAATTACAGTATCTATATTGCAGATAGAATATTTCAATTTTTTCAAAAGGGAATTAACTTTTTTTAGCAATTTTATGCTGGAGATATCTTTGTAGGCTAAGTGAGAATCGGGAAAGTGAGCGCCAATATCTTTTTGCGCCGCGGCGCCCAATAAAGCATCGCAGATGGCATGCAGAAGCACATCTGCGTCTGAGTGGCCGGAAAGACCCTTACAATAAGGTATATTTACCCCCCCTAAAAACAACTTACGCCTTTTCACAAGGCGGTGGATATCGTAGCCTATCCCTACTCGAAACATTCTAAAATTTATCGGTGAGTTTTCTTGCTATTCTCCGGTTTGGCAAAAATCATCCGTCCGGCCGTGGTCTGCAAAACGCTGGTAACCCCAGCCTTGATGGTCTGGCCAAGCAAATGTTTTCCGCCTTCTACTACCACCATTGTTCCGTCATCAAGATAGCCTATTCCCTGATTATACTCCTTGCCTTCCTTAACCACTTTAATTTCCAACACTTCTCCGGGCAGAACAATCGGTTTTAACGCGTTGGCCAGTTCATTAATATTTAACACCTTTACGCCCTGAAGCTCTGCAACTTTGCTTAAATTAAAATCGTTGGTAAAAAGTTTGGCGTTCAAAATCTTCGCCAGCTTTATCAGCTTAGTATCCACATCCGGTATATCAGCAAAATCTTCTTCATGAATCCTTACATCAATATGGGAATTTTTCTGCATCTTGCTCAAAACCTCCAGGCCCCTCCTTCCCCGATTTCTCTTTAAGCTATCTTTGGCATCGGCGATTTGCTGCAATTCTTTTAAAACAAAACGGGGGACAAGAAATCTGCCTTCGATAAATTTTGCCTGGCTTATATCGCAAATCCGGCCGTCAATAATGACGCTGGTATCTAAAACGATGAGTTCCGTGCTCATATCCTGCCGCGTAAGCCTCACATAGGGAATGACCAGGTTAAATTCATCTTTACCGCGCATCGCGATAATCATTCCTAAATAGCAGAATATCAACATCAGGATTACCCGTAAAGAAGAGCGCAGAACTTCTGTCATCGGAACCATATTCAAGGCAAAAGACAAAAGCACCGCCATAATCAATCCGAAGATAAGCCCGAAAACAGCCGCAGAAAGGCCCGTAATCGAAACCCGCCGCATAAAGACTTCCAAAACAATAATAGCCAGGGAGCCAAGAATTCCTACACCCAATCCTGCCAGAGCAAGTTCCTTGCCGCTTATGGCGCCATAGGCGCCGCCCAGCTGAAAGCCAACCAGGCCGCAAACTATGACAAAAAACATGCGCATCCATATTAGAGCCATATTTACCCCCTCGTCTTTTTAAAATCTAAAAAATCAAGTCAATCTTATATTTAACCTTAAATGTAAAATTTTTCAATGACGAATGTCGAATGAATGCCCAAATTTCTAAATGTCTAATTTATTTTTTCGTCATTTGGCATTTAATCATTTATTAGTCATTCGGATTTAGTCATTAGTCATTTGTAACTTAAGTGCCTGATTCCCAGGATGATAAATATTTTTTTTGCTCGGGCGTTAAGGTGTCAATTCTTATGCCCAGGGATTTCAATTTAAGCTCGGCGATTTCTTCGTCGATTTTTCGGGGAACGCAATAGACCTTTTTTTCTAAAGAGCTGCCTTTCTTTTTTACAAACTCGCAGGAAAGCGCCTGATTGGCAAAGCTCATATCCATTACCGAAGCGGGGTGTCCCTCCGCCGCTACCAGATTTATCAGCCTTCCTTCACCCAAAACAAAGAGGCGCCTGTCATCTTTCAATGTATATTCTTCTATAAATTCGCGTATTCGCCTTTTTTTCTTAGACAACTTCTGCAATGCCTTTAAGTTAAGCTCTACATTAAAATGTCCGGCATTAGCCAGCACAGCGCCGTCTTTCATCAAAAGAAAATGTTCTTTTCTAATGACACTGATATCGCCCGATACGGTAACAAAGGTGTCGCCAATCCTGGCCGCTTCCCGCAAAGGCAAAACTCTATATCCGTCCATTATTGCTTCTAAAGCGCACAAAGGGTTAACCTCGCAAACAAGCACATTTGCGCCCATACCCTTAGCGCGCATTGCCACTCCCCGGCCACACCAGCCATAGCCGCAAACTACAAAGTTAGTTCCCGCCAACAGTTTATTAGTGGCGCGGATTATCCCGTCAATCGTAGATTGGCCGGTGCCGTAGCGATTATCGAAGAGATGTTTTGTATCCGCATCATTGACCGCGATAATAGGAAATAGCAAAAGCCCCATTTGCTCTAAGCTGCGCAGCCTGATTACGCCGGTGGTGGTTTCTTCGGTCCCCGCCAAAATATCCCGGGTAAGGCCCTTTCTTTTCTGATGGATAGTGGAAACCAAATCTGCTCCGTCGTCCATAGTAACCTGCGGGGCAATATCCAGGACGTCATTTATGTGCCGGTAATAAGTTTTTTTATCTTCCCCTTTTATGGAAAATACAGAGATTCCAAAATCTTTAACTAAGGAAGCGGCTATATCATCCTGAGTGCTTAAGGGATTGGAAGCGCAAAGAGCTACTTTTGCGCCCCCTGCTTTGAGGGCAATAGCAAGATTTGCGGTTTCTGATGTTACATGCAGACAGCAAGCTACTCTGGTATCAGCCAATGGTTGTTGACGGGCGAATCTTTCTCTAATCAAACCTAAAACCGGCATATCGCGGCCTGCCCATTCGATACGCAGCTTACCTTTTTTTGCCAAGCGAATATCCTTAATATGGTATTTCACCTTATCTCCTTTTGCAGGGTGGATACCTTGTCGGTTTTTTCCCAGTTGAAATGTTCATCATTTCTGCCGAAATGCCCGTAGCAGGCGCTCTTTTTATAGATAGGGCGCAGTAAATCCAGCGCCTCAATTATTCCCCGCGGCGTTAAGGCAAAATGCTTTCTTATCAGTTTCACTAATTTCTCTTCGGATACCTTTGCCGTCCCGGAAGTATCGACATATACCGCTAAGGGGTCGGCCCGCCCAATCACATAGGCAAGCTGCACAAGGCACCTATCCGCAAGTTTTGCGGCAACAATATTTTTAGCGATATATCTGGCCATATAGGAAGCAGAACGGTCAACCTTGGAAGGGTCCTTTCCGCTAAAAGCTCCCCCTCCGTGCGAAACTATGCCCCCGTATGTATCCACAATAAGTTTCCTTCCGGTCATCCCCGTATCCGACTGAGGGCCGCCGATAATAAATTTACCTGTTTCGTTTACATAAAATTTAGTATCTTTATCTATCCATTTGCCCAAAATGGGCTCTACCACTGCCTGAATAATTTGCCTGCGCGCTTTTTTGGTTATCCTCTGGCCGGAACTGTCCAGTATTTCGCAGGTATGCTGGCAGGCAATTACCACGTTGTCTACCCGCCTGGGTTTTCCGTTGCGATATTCCACGCTGACCTGGGATTTTCCGTCGGGGCCAAGGAATTTAAGTATTTCCTTTTTGCGCACCTCTGCTAAGCGCAGGGCTAATTTATGGGCGAGCATTATCGGCAAAGGCATAAGCTCGGCAGTCTCGCGGCAGGCGAAGCCCACCATTACTCCCTGATCGCCGGCCCCGCCGCGATTCACACCCTGGGCAATATCCGGCGATTGAGAATGGATACCGTTAAGAATAGCGCAGGACTCATAATCAAATCCAAAATGAGGGCTTGTATAACCGATATCTTGCACAACTTTTCTCACCAGTTTATGCACATCTACATAAGCATCGGTAGTAATTTCTCCGCCGACAACCACCAGTCCCATTGTAACAAAAGTCTCGCAGGCCACCCGCCCGCGCACATCCTGCCGCAAAACCTCATCTAAAACTGCGTCGGAAATCTGGTCGCAGAGTTTATCCGGATGCCCTTCGGTTACCGATTCTGAGGTCAAAAGCCGCTTCTCTTTAGCCATCTACTTTCTCCTTTCTGTGAAACGCAGATGAGCGCAGATTTCCTGTTAAACTCAAGTTTTCACAGATGAGCGCAGATATTTTATCTGTGCCAATCTGTGCTTTTTTTCATCTGTGCCAATCTGTGCTAAAATCCTCATTCGCTCTTTTGTAAATTTCATGATTGCCGATATCGTACCACCTGCCGCTAAAGATAAAGCCGTAAACTGCGTCCCTGCGGCAGAGCCAACTGATATAGTGTCCCGGCGCATCGGTTGAGCCGCCGGATGTGATGTATTCGGATATCAGCCCCAATTTACTCGCGGGAAAAAAATACACGCATTTAGCCACCAAAGTAGAGGTGGGCGCCTGGGGTTTCTCTTCAAAGTCTACTACCTTCTCATCGGCATCAAGACGCACCTGGCTATATCTTTTTACGGCCTCTTTATCATTTAGATTGGAGAGGCCCACAGAAGAAGCGGGCGTCTTCAGTTTGGCGAAGTCAACGAATTCCCGCAAACCCAATTCAAATAAATTGTCTCCTCCGACTATCAATAAATCGTCGTAGATTTTCTCTTCCTTTACCACAAAAGCTACATCGCCTATGGCGCCGAGGCGGGCCTGCTCTGCAAGGCTTTTGTCGTTCAAAATCTTAAGCGGTTTTTTGAACGCAACGTGCTTGCGCCATTCTTCGAACTGTTTAAAAAACTTTTCATTTGTGACAATTAGAATTTCATCAATCTCCTCAATGCCCTCAAAGCGCTCAATTATATGTTCAATCGTCGGCCTTCCCGCCACAGGCAATAAGGGTTTTGGCTTATTTAGAGTCAAAGGATACAATCGGGTGGCATAACCTGCCGCTAAAATCAAGGCTTTCATCTGCGCTAATCTGTCCTGTGTTTTAAATCTGCGCTAATCTGTGTTTTAAATAATCGATTCGCTTAACCGGCGCAGGGTCTTCTCCGTTTAGAACCGCAAGATAGTAACTTACGAAATCGCCCATATAAATCAAAGAAAACGTCCTGGCTAAAAGGCCCTCTCCCTTTGACCAAATCTCCTCAGGCTCGACGCCCTCTTTTTGCAAAATCTCTTCGCTGATATCTATCCTCTTTTTAACCTGAGGATGGTCTTCTTTGTCTCTCAGGAAGACTACCGCAAACTTTTTCAGTAATTCCCGGGGATGCTGCCAGCCGACTATCTCATTGTGATTCATTTCCGGAAGAAGATGGCTTGAAGAAAGGCTCTTGCTGTTTTCCGCAAGCTGGCTCCTCCAGCGGGTAACCACACCACTGAAGTGTTCGCCAGCCGCATAGATGAAACAAAAATTGCCAAAAAGCCGCAGGGATAGTTTTTTGGCCGGGTTAGCTTCTGTCTGCACATCTATACCCAGAGAACCATTCTTTAGTTGTTCTAAAAGGAAGATTGCCTCCTGCACCTGTTTTTCTTTATCTTCAATTAGGCCCATTTGGGAAAAAAGGGCTAAAACAGGAAAAGAAAGAAAAGCCAGAGCCCCCCGGGGCGGAAACCCTGCGGGTATTAAAAGGCAGGGAAAGCCGTCTTTTTTTGCCGAATCCGCTAATTTGCCGCCCGAGGTCAAAATAATAATTTTAGCTTGCCTGTTTTGGGCGTCTTTATAGGCGCTGAGGATCTCCTCGGTGTTTCCGGAGTAACTGAGTAAAATTATGAGGCTCTTTTTATCGACAAAACCCGGCAGAGAATAGTCCCTGTTGAGCTCCAAGGGTAGTTTCATCTCTTTTCTTAAATAAGAATTCACGATCTCGGCTCCGATAGCCGAACCGCCCATCCCGCAAAAGACTATATTTCTAACATCGCCAAAATTCGGCGCAAGGGAAAAATCCCTGCCCAATCGAAAAGCCTCTTTACACTGCTTGGGAAATCCCGCAAGCACATCGCGCATCTGCCCCCGGTCAATCTGCTCTATAATCTTAATATCGTCCAGATTCTTCATTTAACGAGCACTTCCTTCAATTTCTCTTTAGTAAACTCCTCTACTTCTTTAGATGTAGTTAAACTTAAGGCGGTGACCGCCACATCCTTGGCTTGCTGCAGTCTAACCGAACGAATAACCCGTTTAATAACAGGCACAGCTGCGGGAGAAACACTAAACTCATCCAGGCCCAATCCCAGAAGTAAAAGGGCAAAAGCCGGCTCCGAAGCCATCTCTCCGCACATGCCTACCCAGACATTCTCCTTATGCCCGCTTTCGATAATATTTTGGATTAAGCGCAACACCGCCGGATGCGCGGGCTCGTATAGATAGGCAATTTTCTCATTTACTCTATCTACGGCAATAGAGTATTGAATTAAGTCATTGGTCCCGATACTGAAGAAATCCGCCTCTTTGGCTAATATATCGCAGGTTAAAGCTGCCGAAGGTATCTCGATCATCGCCCCCACTTCAATATCTTCATCAAAGCGAATCTTTCGCCTGCGCAATTCCTTCTTGATGTCCTCTAACATCTGATTGGCCTGCCTTAACTCCTCTATCCCGGAAATCATCGGATACATCAGTTTAAGTTTCCCGTAAGCCGAAGCCCTCAAGATAGCGCGCAATTGTACCTTGAAGACATCCGGCCGGGCTAAACAGAATCTAATCGCCCGCCAGCCCAGATATGGATTCATCTCGCGGGGAATGTCCAGTTGGGACAAAAACTTATCTCCCCCCAAATCAAGGGTGCGAATAACCACCGGATAGGGTTTTACCTGCTGACTTACTTTTTTATAGGCCTCAAAATGCTCCTCTTCCGTAGGTAGATCGGTCCTGTTCATATAAAAATATTCGGTGCGATAAAGCCCTACTCCCCTGGCGCCGTGGGCAACAACCGAAGCAAGCTCTTCGGGCAATTCTATGTTTGCGGCCAACTCTACCTGGTGCCCGTCCCGGGTCACGGCGGATAAGTCCCTTAATTTTAAGAGGACTATCTCCTGGCGCACTAATTTTTCGCTTCGCTGTTTATATTTGTTGAGAGTGGCCCTATCGGGATTTATGATTACCCAGCCCTGCGTGCCGTCCACTATCAAGCTATCGCCGGTTTTAATTTGAGCTGTTGCCCCTTCTACGCCAACTACAGCGGGTATTTCCAGGGCCTTGGCCATAATGGCAGTGTGGGAGGTCTTGCCGCCGATATCGGTTACAAAGCCGAGCACTTTTTCTTTATGCATCGAGGCGGTATCGGAAGGCGAAAGGTCATAGGCAATAATAATAAGCTTTTCTTTTAAATTGTTCAAAATCTCGCGGCGTATCCCGCGCAAATTCCTTAAAATGCGCCTGCCCACATCTTCTACATCGCTTAACCTTTCCCGCAAATAGGGGTCGTCAATGCGGGAAAATATCCGGATATATTTTTTTAAGACCTCTAAAAATATATATTCAATGCACAGCTTTTCTTTTTTCAGGCGGGTTATCACGCCCTCAATCAGACTCCTGTCTTCCAAAACCAATAGATGCGCATTGAATATCTGGGCATGGCGCCCGCCCATCTCTTTGGAAATTTTTTTCTGAATATCCAGGATTTCCTTGCGCGTTTTAATCAAGGTCTCTTCAAAGCGGGCAATCTCACCAGGAATGCGGGATTCGGGAATACTGCGTTTATCGACTTCCAATTCCTCGCTGCCTAAACAAAAGGCCCTGCCGATAGCTACGCCCGGCGCAGCAAGAATACCTTTTAACAAAACTTGTTTTTTCATACTTCGCTGGTCACCAATCTTTCAAGTTCTTCAACTGCCTTTTGGGCATCGCTGCCGACAGCTGCAATGCAAATCTTACTGCCTCTGCTTGCCGCCAGCATCATAATGCCCATAATTGATTTTCCGCTAACAAGCTGTTTGCCTTTGCTTACCGAGATCTCCGCATCGTATTTATTGGCTATCTGGACAAATAATGCTGCCGGGCGTGCGTGTAAGCCCAATTTATTTTTGACAATTAAGCTCTTTTTTACCGCTCTAGACCCGCTCATTTGCCTTTACTTTATACTTTCCTATGCCTTCGGGGAAACTAAATCGACAATAATCCTGGATAACTTTTGCGCATCGTGCCTGACATAGTCCCTGGCGTTGACTAAATCCTCCCTAATCACAGAAAAACCCATCTCTTTGATTTTCTCTGCGTCGGCGACAACAAGATGCGCGTCTTCGTTCTCATATTTTTTCACAAAGTCCGGCGGAATCTCCGCGAGATTAAGAATACAATAATCGATAAGTTTAGATTTTGCGTGCGCTACAATTGCCTCAATATGTTCGGAGGCCTTGAAATTATCGGTTTCGCCGCTTTGGGTCATTATATTGCAGACATAAACCTTCACAGCCTGCGACTCTAAAATGGACTTGGTAATTCCTTCGATTAATAGATTGGGGATGATGCTGGTGTAGAGTGAGCCCGGGCCAATCACGATAATGTCTGCCTCTTTAATGGCATTAACAGCTTCCGCAGTGGGTTCGCAATCTTTGCGGTTTAAATAGACTCTTTTTATGCGTTTTTTTTCGCCCGCAATCCTGCTCTCGCCTGAAATTCTGGTCCCGTCCTCGTATTCGGCGATCAGCCCCACCTGCTGCAAGGTAGAAGGGATTACTTCCCCCCGGATAGCCAAAACCTTGCTTGATTCTTTAATCGCTTTTTCAAAGTCACCGGTGATATTGGTCATGGCGGTGATAAAGAGATTGCCGAAACTGTGCCCGTTGAGTTCGGCTTTACCGCTAAAGCGAAATTGAAAAAGGTTCCTCATTAAAGGCTCCGTATCCGCCAGCGCTACAAGACAGTTGCGGATATCTCCCGGAGCAACAAGCCCGAATTGCTCACGCAGTCTCCCGGAACTGCCGCCGTCGTCGGCTACCGTTACAACGGCCGTAATATTGCTGGTATATTCTTTTAAACCGTAGAGTAAAGTAGAAAGCCCCGTGCCTCCTCCGATAACGACAATCTTGGGGCCTTGAGCCAGCTGCTTTTTTCGATAAATAAGGTCCAGTATCATTTTTTCTTCCTTAGGAAGAAAAAATGATAGAAAGGATTTTACCGTTCTTTCTAAACCTACAAAAATCATGGCTATGCCCAGAAATAAGGTAAATCCTCCTAAAACGCGCACGTTAAGATAATCCGGAGATACTAAATCTATGGAACCCACGGAAACCATAATGATACCCAATATGCACACGAGAATCCATCTTTTAATCTTTATCCCCGGATATAACCATTTAAACTTATTCACAGAAAATCCTATCTTCGTTAGTTAACTCTTCTTCTGGTCTTCCTGCCTGATAATCTTGTTTAAGGTTTTGTCATCTTTTGCTAATTTTAAAGTGTCGCGAAAATATTTATCCTTCAACAAGCGAGAAACCCTCGCCAGGGCTTTTAGATGAGGCCCGGCAGAATCCTCCGGAGCAATCAATAAGAAAAAGATATATACCGACTCGCCATCCAATGATTCAAAGTCGATCCCTTTGCTTGATAGGCCGCAAGCGCCGATCAGCTTTTTTATCCCGCCAAATTTACCGTGAGGGATACCGATTCCCTGGCCAATGCCGGTAGAGCCTAAGGCTTCGCGTTCCAGAAGCACCTTAACCACCTTTTCCTTCTCTTTCTCTTTGACTTCTCCGGCCCTGATTAAAAGGTCCGTCAATTCTTTGAGCACGCCTTTCTTATCTGTGGCTTGAAGGTTAGCGCTAATTGCCTCCGGATTTAAGAAATCCATAATCTTCATTTCCTTCCTTCTCCTTTCAAATTTACGAAGTAAACTTGATCCTTCTCCTTTTATTTATGGAGCGGGTGATGGGGCTCGAACCCACGACCTTGACCTTGGCAAGGTCACGCTCTACCAACTAAGCTACACCCGCATATTTTCTATTGCTACATTGTTAAATTGCCAAATTGCTAAATTAAATGGCAGTTTAACAATGTAGCAATTTATTTTTCTTGCGGACGGAGGGAGTTGAACCCCCAAGGGTTACCCCACAAGATCCTAAATCTTGCGCGTATACCAATTCCGCCACGTCCGCTTCTTTAAAAACTGTTCTGCGATTTTGAATTTTCGAGCTAAACATGGCAATTTATTTCTATAATAAATTTTATTAAATAAAATTATTGAATTTTGCTTCGCATAATTTAAATAGAAAGCCCGTTTAACATCGGTCATATACCCAGATATACCAAAAATTTCATAAATTCTTTTCTTTAACCAGGTCAAAAACTCTATGCTCCCGGATGAAAACCTAGCTTTTAGTTGAGGATGTCTACTTTCTGGATGTTTAGAAATATCAATATTTCCATCACCATCCAACAGTCCTCTTAAAAAATCAGAAAAATATTTTTTAGGTACTTTTAATTCAACTAACGAACGACTTTTATTTGGAGTTAACCCTATTTCTAAGAAAAACTTATATAACTCCTTATTGCCAAACTGGACTCTATGATACCATTTTTTAGGGTAGGAGCCACGATGTTTACGAGTAATTTTATTCTTTAAATTGAAACATTTCTTAAGTAGTCTTACCAACTCTAAATCTTTTGAACAAAACTCAAGGTGGCGACCATCTGGTGATATATTGCCATCTGCAGTAAATAAACCAATTGCATATGCAAAATTACTATTCCATTTTACCATAACTTATCAATTCCGCCACGTCCACCCAAATTTCTAAATTGATACCCGCAAGAGGAATCGAACCTCTAACCTCATCCTTAAGAGGGATTTGCTCTACCGATTGAGCTATGCGGGCTTATCCTTTTCTATAAGAAATATTATTATACCATAAATCTCCCCAGTTGGTCAATAACTTGTGAAAAAACCCTCAGTCCGCCTAAAAGGTCATGCTTATTGTGAATAATCCCCCTAGGACCGAACCTATTAATTGTTTTTTATTCATTGGGTCTTATCCCTTTGCGTGTTCGGTTCAACTTCCACGATTGTTCCATTGGCTATTAAGCCAATTCGGTTGCCGGAAAACTCAGTATAGTCTATGTCGATACCGATTACAGCATTTCCATCTTTTTCAAATGCTTTGTATTTAAGTTTCTTGAATGCAGTCTGCTTAGCCCTTTGCATTTTCTCTTCAAATGCAGTAGAACGAGCACCAAAGAAATCAGCAATTTCTCCAGTAAATTCACTAAAAATCCCAGTTCCAATAACTATCTCGACGCTTTCAATGTCAATGTATCTTTTTACTTTGTAGCCATCTATATTAACGGTTGTAGTTATTATAATCTTACTTGTTGCATCATCCACATATTTTTGAGCACAATTCTTACAATATTCTTTGCCTTTTATGTTTGTAAAGAACAGGCCGAAAAAGCCTGGTTTTTTTCCGCACAATTCACATTTGTCTGCCATAGTAGACACCTCTCATGTTTTCCATATTATATATAATTATATAAATATACAAATATATGTTGACAGCCGTATTTGCTGATGGTATACTTATAGTGGATGACAGGGAAACCTATTATGAGGTTTCAATCCTATTCCGAGCTTTTAGCTCGTGTTTCTTTGTCATCCTTATTTTATTTGAGCTGGGTTATAGACAGTTACGAATATTAGCTTATTGTCTACCTCTTTAACTACTACTCTTAAAATCATCCCGTTTTCTAGCTTACCTACAAGAGAGTGCCTATTAACAATTTTACCTCTCTTATCTACTTCTTTAGTCGTCTCATAAATAAAATCTGTCTTTTCTAAAATCTGTTTTGCATTTGATAAATGATTTAATCTCTTTATAGCATCTTTAAAATTGGTGGTTTTTGTCTTTCCGATTAAATGAGTCCATCCATAATTTGTAGCATAAACTGTTTTACCATTAAATGCCGGAGATGGCTTCTCTTGACCTCTCCACTCTTTCTTGTAAAATTGCTTTGCTTTCTTATATACCTTCCAATAATTCCCAATTTTGAATGATAAATCTGGCAAATATGGCAGAGTTTCAGCTATTTTAATTAGTTGTCTAGTTTTACTTTCTTCTGTAGCCATTCATCACCTACCTACCAACTCATCAATAGAAACATCCAATGCATCGGCAATCTTCCTTACTGTTGTAATTGTTGGCTCTTTTGCCATTCCCATTTCAATTTTTACAAGAGTATTGTTTGAGATATCAGCTAGTCTTGCCAATTTCTCTTGTGATAAACCCTTCTTTTTTCTTATTCGCCTGATATTTTCTGCTAGCATTTTTCTCCTTGACTATCTCTTATATTTGTATTATTGTATTTGTAAAGTTACATTTGGTAGTTTAGACTTACATTATTATATGCCAAAAATAGTAAAAATAAACCAAAATACCAATTTTTCTTCAAAAAATTGGCGCTGCATCGCTGCCGAAGTTCGAACC
>CAZPSS010000017.1:0-12724 GCA_964589565.1 uncultured Planctomycetia bacterium | reverse complement strand
TGCTCACGCCGCCAAAGACACTTGAGGATAGACTAACTCAGAATTTGAGATTGCAGGAATTGACCGCAAATATTGACGCCTTAACCGGAAACTATTTTTCGCGAAATTTGAAGCTAAAGAAAGAGGAGTAAGGATGGATAGAAAAAGGCTGCTCGTTCCCGTTTTAGGCCTTATTTTTTTCATCGGGCTTGGTTGCTTCACTTTAGCCGGCGGGAACCCTGAAGATGCAGAGCAGTCAAAAGTGGGCTATATCCTGATTTCCTCAAAAGACCTCCCTCATGTTAACGGCCTTTTGCGCAAGAGCATTAAAACCATATTTCCGGATGCTAAAGAGACCTATCTTGAGTATGACTGCGAAGAGGCAGGCAGATATATAAAGGAACTCAATATTAAATTCGTGCCTTTTGTCATTTATGATAATTCCATAACTGCTACAGATAGATTCTTTCATATGGTTCGCCATAATATGGTGGAAAGGGTCAAGGGCTCTTATGTTATTCCCTCCGGGCAATTGAAGCTCGGCGAAATTATGCTTTTGGGCAGCGAGAAGACAATCCTTCAGCCTGTTCCGATAGAGTTTTTCTATTCTGACAGCTGCCGTCCCTGCCAAAAGGTAAAAGAGGAGTTCCTTCCTCAAATAAAAAGCGAATTTAAGGACAAGATAGTTATAACCTATCATAATATATCGGAAGTTGAGGAACTTAAACTTCAAATGGCTTTGGAAGAAGCATTCGGTATATCGAAAGGCGCTATCCCTGAGATTTTTTTGCCCACGGTTGCGCTGACGGGCGCCAGCGCAATAAGAAACAATTTAGCCGGGGCCATTGAAAAGCTCTTAGAGCAAAGAGGAGGGGTTCCGGCAAAAAAGGATGTTTCCCGAAAAAGCCCCATACTAAATAAATTCTTCACGTTCAGTCCGGCGGTAGTAACCTTTGCCGGCCTGGCTGACGGCATAAACCCCTGCGCCTTTGCTACAATGATATTTTTTGTTTCTTTTCTTGCGCTTAACAGTTATAACAAAAGGCAGATCACCTACATCGGAAGCGCCTTTATAACCGGTGTTTTTTTGACCTATCTTGCTTTAGGCCTGGGCATCTTTCAGGTCTTAAAAAAGCTGCAGATTTTTTCTGTTTTCTCTCAACTAATTTATTATGCCATTGCCTTGCTGGCTTTGGGCCTGGGTATTTACAGCCTCTGCGATTATATAAGATATAAAAGGACCGGACAGACAAAAGGCTGCGGCCTTAAGCTCTATAGCCGCCTGCGCGCGCTGGCGGATAACGGCAGGGCTTTAATAATTCTTATCGTCGTAGCTTTTGTTAACGGCTTTATCATTGCCTTGCTGGAATCCGCCTGCACCGGACAGGTATATTTTCCCACTATTGCCTTTGTGCTCAAGGTTCCCGGTTTGCGCATTCATGCCTTTTCGTACCTCGTATTATATAACTTAGCCTTTATTTTACCTTTGGTGGCTGTATTTCTTCTGGCCCGCAAGGGAGTGGCTTCGGAAAAATTTGCCCAATTTGAACAAAGGCATCTGGGAAGGATAAAATTAGCCTATACGCTTGTTTTCTTTAGTTTAGCAGCTCTCCTTTTTGTTTTATGAAAGTTTTTGCTTGACCAAGTTCAATCTTTATGGTATGTTAAACGCAATGTAATCAAATAGATGAATGAAATTCCCTCCGCACTGCCTCTACTTTTTTGGTTCTTTTCAGCGAATAATCTCAGGGAAATACGCACAATAATTTATGTTTGAATATATCCCGACAGCAAAGCACTTCGAAAATTTATAAATAAATTTTCTCGTTGCTATCGGGATTAATTCGCACATTCTAACGAAGAATAACTAAAGAGGATGAACTTGCGAAAATTGTAAATTTTCGCAAGTTCAGTGCTCATTAAAGTGAAAAGAAGAGTTTTGCTTATTGACGGTAATTCATTTTGCTACCGCGCATTTTATGCCATTAAAAGCCTTTCTACCTCTACAGGCCAGCCTACTAATGCAATTTACGGCTTTGTGACTATGCTCAATAAGCTGCTCGCGGAGTATAAGCCGCAGTATCTGGCCGTAGCTTTCGATGTTAAGGGCCCTACTTTTCGCCACAAAAAATTTACCGATTACAAAATTCACCGCAAGCCTATGCCTGATGACTTAAGGGTCCAACTTCCTACTATTAAAAAGATTCTTAAGGCCTATCGTATTTGCGTATTTGAAAAAGAGGGTTACGAAGCCGATGATATTATTGCCACTTTAGCCAAGGGCCTCTCTGAGGCAGGGGCAGCTGCTGCCCCGGCCCTAGAGATTCTGATAGTTACAAGGGATAAAGATATGCTGCAGCTGGTAAACAATACCGTCAAGGTGGTTAATCCGCACAAAGATGAGTTGATTTTAGATGAAGCCTGGGTGAGGAAGAGATTCGGGGTTGCCCCTGAGAAGATTACCGAGATTATGGCTCTGGCGGGAGACGCCAGCGATAACATTCCCGGAGTTCCCGGGATAGGCGAGGCCGGCGCTATGGAGTTGATTAAAAAGTTCGGCACACTGGATGGGGTTTTAGCTAATGTGGATAAAATAGCCCATAAAGGAAGGCAAAAACGGATTAAAGAATCTACCGGGCTTGCCCAAATGAGCAGGCAGTTATGCCAACTTGACTCTAATGTTCCGCTAAGGGAGCTTCCGCAGAGAGAGCGGCCGGACTTGCCCCGTTCCTCGGTACAGGAACGGGGCTTACTCGCAGAATTAGAGGTGGTTGAAGCCGATAAGGAAAGGTTGTTTGAGCTCTTTAAAGAGTTGGAATTTAAATCATTGACGGAGAAGGCGGCGCAGGAATTTAAAGGCAGTCTTGATTATAAAGTTGTTTCCGGCTGCGATGGAGCGGAAAGGCACCTTAAGAGGCTCTTAAAAGAAGACAGCATTACTTTATATTTGGCGGCCGCTCACCCTGAGCCTATGCTGGCTGAAATTACAGCTTGCGCCTTTGCCTCTGAGGAAGCGCAGAGCCTTTTCTTTGATTTACGGCAGATTCCAATAGATAAATTAAAGCCCCTGCTGGAGAACAAGAACATAAAAAAGGCCGGGCATAACTTAAAGTTTGCAAAAGTTCTTTTATCTCATTACGGGATTGACTTGCAGGGTATGGATTTTGATACGATGCTCGCTTCCTACCTGCTTGAGCCGGCCAGGCTGAAATATGAGCTTGCCGATTTGGCCTTGGAATATCTTAATTGCAAATTAGATACTGTTCGTGTCCCGAGCACGAACAGCGAGGCGGCAAGGAACTGCTCTCAATCTGCAGATGTAATCCTCAGGTTAACTAAGATTCTGCGCAGCAAGCTGAAGCAAAAAAATCTACTGGCCTTATTTGAGAATATAGAGATGCCTTTAATAGAAGTCCTGGCGGATATGGAAGAAGAGGGGGTTGCGCTGGATAAAGATTTGTTAGTCCGCCTCTCGGGTGATTTTGACGGAAAGCTGACTGCCTTGACTAAAGATATTTATGAAATGGCAGGCGCTGCTTTTAACATTAATTCTCCGAAACAGCTAAGCCTGGTTTTGTTTGAAAAACTAAAACTGCCCAAGATAAAACGCACCAAAACCGGCACTTCCACGGATACAGAAGTCCTGCGAAAGCTTTCCGCTGCGCATCCTGTTGCTTGCGCCCTTTTGGAATTTAGAGAAATAGCCAAGTTGAAATCTACGTATATAGACGGGTTGATGAAACTGCTGCATCCCCGCACAGGAAGAATTCACACCTCATTTAACCAGACCGCTACTGTCACCGGCAGGCTTTCTTCGAGCCGGCCCAATTTGCAGAATATCCCCATCAGGACCAGATTAGGAAGAAAGATTCGCCAGGTTTTTATTCCCGCAGAAAAAGGAAATCTTCTCTTGTCGGTGGATTATTCTCAGATAGAATTAAGGCTTCTGGCGCATCTTGCCGATGATAAAAGTTTAATTTCCGCATTTAAGGAAGATTTGGATATCCACAGATATACGGCGTCTCTGATTTTCGGCGTAAGCGCCGATAAAATATCCGCGCAAATGAGGGCCACGGCCAAAACTGTCAATTTCGGTATTATTTACGGAATGAGCGCCTATGGGTTATCAAAGGACTTAAGTATAGGGCAGGGCCAGGCTCAGGAATTCATCGATGCCTATTTTCAAAGGTATCCCGGAGTAAAGAATTATATCGGGCGTCAGGTAGAGAAGGCCGAGAAAGAAGGCTATGTGACCACATTATTGAAACGCAGGCGTTACATTCCCCAGATAAAAAGCCCTGATGAGAACGTCCGCCGTTTTGCCCAAAGAGCGGCAATAAATGCGCCCGTGCAAGGTTCGGCCAGCGACCTGATTAAATCGGCAATGATAGATATATACCGCGCTTTAAAAGCAAAAAGCCTTTCTGCCAGGATGATTATTCAGGTTCACGACGAGTTGGTGTTTTCCCTGCCTCCAAAAGAGCTGGAAATTGTTAAGGCAATAGTCAAAGATAAAATGGAAAATGTTCTTAGCCTGAAGGTTCCGGTCAAGGTGTCCGTTAAAGCCGGGAAAAACTGGCTGGAGATGCAATGAAGAAAATATTGGTCTTAGGGGTTACGGGAAGTTTCGGCAGCGGAAAGACTACCGTGGCCGGGATGTTTAAAAGTCTTGGCGCTATCGGCCTCGATGCCGATAAGATATATCACGAGCTTATTAAACCCAAAGGCTTGCTTTATAAAGCGGTTGTTTCTTCTTTTGGGCGGGAGATTACGGGAAAACATAACAGGATAAACAGAAAAAAGATGGCGAAGCTCGTTTTTGGTAAAAGGGAGGCTCTGGAAAAACTTTGCCGGCTTACGCATCCGGTTGTTATAAAGACGATAAACCTTAAGCTCTCCATGCTTAAAAGGGCTAAGGTGTCCGGACCTATTGTTATCGATGCGCCGCTGCTGATTGAGGCAGGCTTGCTTGGTGCGGTGGATAAATTGATAGCGGTAAAAATAGACAAAAAAAATCAACTCGCAAGATGCAAAAAAGAAAGAGGCCTCTCTTGCAATGAAGCCCTGAGGAGAATTAACGCCCAGGCGCCCTTGGCAAAAAAGATTGAATTGGCCGACTATGTAATAGATAATAACGGAACCTTGGGACAAACTCGGGAGCAAGTAAGAGAAATCTGGAAACAAATCTCTTAATTGTTAAACTGCTAAACTGCTAAATTGTTGAAAAAATATCAATATAACAGTATAACAATTTGACAATGCAGCAATAGAAAACAGGAGGCAGGGATGGAGATAACGAATTTGAAGAATTTAAAGATGACCGAGCTCACCAAACTGGGAAAAGAGCTCAAGGTAAACGGCGTAGGCGGCTTAAAAAAGCAGGAGTTAATCTTTAAAATCCTGCAGGCCCAGGCGCAGAAAGAAGGCCGGATTTTCGGCGAAGGTATATTGGAAATACTCCAGGATGGCTTTGGTTTTTTAAGGTCTCCCAATTATAATTACCTGCCCTGCCCGGATGATATCTATATCTCTCCTTCGCAGATTCGTAAGTTTAGTTTACGCACGGGCGATACCGTGGGCGGGCAAATTCGCCCTCCTAAAGAGGGAGAAAAATATTTTGCAATGCTCAAAGTGGAAGCGGTAAACTTTGAGAATCCCGAGCAGGCAAAGGACAAGATACTTTTTGACAATCTCACGCCTCTCTACCCAAAGGAGCGATATCTGCTGGAAACCGGCCCCGATGAACTTTCTATGCGAATTATGGATTTGATTACGCCTTTGGGAAAGGGCCAAAGGGGTTTAATTGTTGCTCCGCCATATAGCGGAAAGACCGTGATAATGCAAATGGTAGCCAACAGCATTACCACTAACAACCCCGACACTATCCCCATTATTCTTTTGATTGATGAGCGTCCCGAGGAAGTTACGGATATGGAACGTTCGGTTCGCGCGGAGGTAATCAGCTCTACCTTTGATGAACCCGCCGAACGGCATATCCAGGTTGCCGAGGTAGTTCTGGAAAAAGCCAAAAGACTGGTTGAGCACAAAAAGGATGTGGTAATACTTTTAGATAGTATTACCCGCCTTGCCCGCGCCTATAATACCATTGCCCCCCATAGCGGAAAGATTCTTACCGGCGGGGTGGATTCCAGCGCTTTACATAAGCCAAAACGCTTTTTCGGCGCGGCCCGCTGCGTGGACGAGGGCGGCTCGCTGACTATAATCGCCACTGCTTTAGTCGATACGGGAAGCCGTATGGATGAAGTTATTTTTGAAGAGTTCAAGGGCACAGGCAATATGGAATTGCAATTGGATAGAAACCTGTTTCAACGCAGGATTTACCCTGCTATTGACATTAAACGTTCCAATACGCGCAAAGAAGAGTTGCTCCTGGACCCGGAGGAGTTAAAGAAGATCTGGCTCTTGCGCAAGGCGCTCAATGAGTTAAGCTCCGTAGAGGCGATGGAACTTCTCATCGGAAAGATAAAGAAATACAAAACTAATGCGGAGTTTTTGTTATCTTTGGATAAGTTAAACCTGGCTTGAGGAGGATAAAAGATGAAAGCAAAAATACATCCCGAATACAAGGAGACCACAATTAGTTGTGCCTGCGGAGAAGTAATTCACACCCGTTCGACAAAACAGAATATTCGCATAGAGATTTGTTCTAAATGTCATCCTTTTTATACCGGCAAGCAAAAATTTGTTGATTCAGCAGGGCGGGTGGAAAAATTCAGGCGCAAGTATGGACAACATAAATAAAACTGCTAAATTGTTAAACTGTTAAATTGCTAAATGAAAAACAATTTAACAATGTAGCAATGTAACAATTTAATTATATGTTTGAGCGATTGGAGAAAATAGAACAGCGCCATAGGCGGCTGGAGGAATTGCTGGCAAAACCTGAAACAATAGCCGATAAGAACTTATACCCCAAATACGCTAAGGAACTTGCGGGGTTAGGCGAAATTGTAAATAAACACAGGGAATATAAGTCTGTTTTGCGGGAAATGGGCAAAGTCCAGGCAATGTTAAGCAGTAAAGAACATCGGCAGGAAAAAGAGTTCCTGGAATTAGCGCAGGAGGAGTTGTTGGAGCTGGATAAGAAAAAGGCAAGTATAGAGTCGCAATTGGAGGAGATGCTCCTTGAAGAAGAAAGCGGCGCCTATAAAAATATTATCGTGGAAATCAGAGCGGGAACCGGCGGAGAGGAAGCCGCTTTATTCGTTGCCGACCTTTATCGGATGTATAGTAAATATGCGGCGAGAGAGCGATGGAAAATGGAGTTAATCAGCTTTCGCCCTACGCCAATAGGAGGTTTTAAGGAGATTATCTTTTCTCTGCAAGGTAAAGGCGCCTTCAAAAAACTAAGCTACGAGAGCGGCGTGCATCGCGTCCAGCGTGTTCCGACTACTGAGACTTCCGGGCGCATTCACACCTCGGCAGTTTCGGTAGCAGTTTTACCTGAGCCGGAAGAAGTAGAGCTAAATTTAGACCCCAGAGATATTAGGGTAGATGTCTATCGCTCCAGCGGCCCCGGAGGACAAGGCGTAAACACCACCGATTCCGCAGTAAGGCTTACCCATCTTCCTACGGGCCTGGTGGTCAGCTGCCAGGATGAACGCTCGCAGATGAAAAACAAGGTCAAGGCAATGCGCATTTTGCGCGCCCGTATTTCAGATAAGATGCAAGCAGAGCAAAAGAAGCAAATCAGCCAAACGCGCAGGTCACAGGTGGGCACGGGCGACCGCAGTGAAAAGATTCGCACTTATAATTTTCCCGGCCGCAGGGTTACCGACCACAGAATCGGACTGACTCTGCATAGATTAGAGGCGGTTTTGGAGGGAGACCTGAATGAGGTAGTTGAGGCTCTTATTCAGGAAGACAAAAAAAGAAAGTTGGCGCAGTGGAAAAAAGAATAGATTTGCGGTATAGCGAAGTATATAGCGGATACCACTGCGAAAACTGCACATTAAAGTTATTGCCGAAGGCAATTTTCTTGTTAAAATCGGGCCGGCGCTTTTTAACTGAAGAAGGTGTAACTAATGCCCGGGGAGAGGCAGAGATTTTCCTCTCGCATATATTGAATTGCCCGCGCATAGAGCTCTATCTCGATAACCCGGCTGTAGAAGAAAAAAAGTCACGGGATTATTGGAGCCTTTTAATTGAAAGGTCAAGGGGCATGCCTTTGCAATATCTCTTAGGCTCTACAGAATTTATGGGCTGGGAATTTAAGGTGGCGCCGGAAGTATTTATCCCCCGGCCGGAAACAGAAATTTTAGTAGAAACAGCTATAAATATCTTAGCCAGCGAACCAACGAACAAACGAACAAACGAACAAACAATATTAGACATAGGAACCGGCTGTGGCAATATCGCCATAAGCCTTGCTAAAGAGCTAAAAAAAGCCCACCTACGCCAAGGCTTCGGTGGGCAGGCACATATTTTTGCTTGCGATATTTCCGATTTTGCTCTACAATTAACAAAAGAGAACCTTAGATTAAATAAAGTAAATGTTTCTTTGGTTAAAAGCGATTTATTCTCCGCTTTTAAAAAACAGAATAATTTTTCCTTAGTTGTCAGTAATCCTCCTTACATTAAAGCGCAAGAGATTAACGGACTTTCCCGGGAATTGCATTATGAGCCGAAATTGGCCTTAGACGCAGGCTGGGACGGCCTGTCTTTCTACCGCAGAATTGTCAATCAGGCGCCAGCTTACTTACAGGATAAAAGTTTGCTGGTTTTGGAGCTCGGCGATAAACAGGCGGAGGCAGTGAAAGAAATCCTTAGGCAAAGTGGAAGTTTTTCACTGGTCAAGGTAGTTAGAGATTATAATGATGCGCAAAGAGTAATCGTCGCCCGGAAAACATAAAGAAATGGATAAGCTGGTTATCGAAGGCGGGAAAAAATTATCCGGCACTGTGCAAATAAGCGGCGCCAAGAACGCTGCCCTCCCTATTTTAGCAGCCACATTGCTTACCGATGAGAAGTGCCTGATAAGCAATGTTCCCTCGCTTCGCGATGTGCAGACGATGATTAAAATTTTGCGCAGTTTAGGGGTTCGCGTGCAGATGCAGGAGGACCGGGTTAGTGTTTGTCCGGCTAAACATGAAGACTGCACCGCACCTTATAGATTGGTCAGCACAATGCGGGCTTCCATTTGTGTGCTCGGGCCGCTTCTGGCCAAGCGGGGCAGGGCGCGGGTATCTTTGCCCGGCGGTTGTGTTATCGGGCCGCGGCCCATCGATTTGCATCTTAAAGGATTGTCTGATTTAGGCGCTAAGATTAAGATTGACCACGGCTATATTCTTGCCCAGGGGCAGAAGCTTCAGGGTAATTACAGCTATTTGGGCGGCCCTTTTGGTTCATCGGTTTTAGCCACTGCCAATGTGATGATGGCGGCAACACTTACACCCGGCAGGACGCTTATTGAAAACGCTGCCTGTGAACCGGAGGTTGTAGACCTGGCCAATTTTTTGGTAAAGATGGGCGCGAAGATTAAAGGACAAGAGACGCACACTATTGAGATTGTGGGGGTCAAGCGCTTGCATGGCGCACAGCACCGCATAATCAACGACCGCATAGAAGCAGGAACTTATATTTTAGCTTGCGCTGTTACCGGGGGAGAGGTTGAAGTAAAGGGCGCCTGTGTAGGGCATCTGGGGGCATTGATTGATAAACTAAAAGACGTGGGGGTAGGAATTAGGAATGTCGGCGATAGTATTTTCGTTAAGGCCGGGCGCAGCCTGCGGCCGATAGATGTTACCACCTTACCTTTCCCCGGTTTTCCTACCGACCTTCAGGCGCAGATGATGGCTTTAATGTGCGTATGCTCGGGTATCAGTGTAATTACCGAGAAAATTTACCCTGACAGATTTATGCATATTAGCGAGTTAAATAGAATGGGGGCTCATATTTTAAAAGAAGGCCCCAGTGTTATTGTCAAGGGAGTGCCCAGATTAAGCGGCGCTCCGGTAATGGCTTCGGACCTTCGTGCTTCTGCGGCGCTGGTTTTGGCAGGATTGGTTTCATCGGGAAAAACTGAAATTTTCCGGGTTTATCATTTAGATAGAGGATATGAAAGGGTAGAGAAGAAGTTATCCCGTTTGGGAGCAAGAATTTGGCGGGAGAGGGAATAGAAGGAGTAGATCCTTCGGCAGCTAAAATGCTCGCTATGCGCTCGCATTTTTTACGCTGCCTCAGGATTAAATTTGCTTCGCAAATTTAAGGAGGTAGAGATGGCAGTAGCGATCAGGTTGAAAAGATTAGGCACAAAGAAGAAACCGCATTCAAGGATTGTAGTTTGTGAGTCAAAGAGAGCGCGCGATGCGCGGGTGATTGCGGAAATCGGTTTTTACGACCCGGCGAAAAATCCGCCGCTAATTAAAATTGATAAGGCAAAAGCGGAGAAATGGATAAAGTTGGGGGCGCGTCCTTCGCAGACCGTGAGAAGCGTCTTTAAGAAAGAGGGCATTGTTTAGTTCACAGTTCACAGTTCACAGTTCACAGTTATCATTGTGAAAATGAAAATTGATATAATCACTATATTTCCTAAGATGTTCGCTTCTGTGTTGGATGAGTCTATCATTAAACGCGCACAGAGTAAGGGGTTGGTGAAAATAGCGCTGCATGACCTCCGGGATTATACGCCGGATAAGCACCGTAAAGTTGACGACAGGCCTTTTGGCGGCGGCCCGGGAATGGTTTTTCGGCCGGAGCCGATATTTTGCGCAGTGGAATTGATAAAAAAAAGGTCGAAGGTCGAAGGTCGAAGGTCGAAGGTTATTTTGTTAACCCCACAAGGGAAAAAATTAGACCAAAATGTAGCCAGAAAGTTATCGCGCTGTAAACATCTCATCCTTATCTGCGGGCATTATGAAGGTATTGACGAAAGGGTGCGCCGAAGATTGGTTACGGATGAAATCTCTATCGGCGATTATGTGTTAACCTGCGGAGAGTTGCCGGCAATGGTTTTGGTGGATAGCATGGTGCGGCTCATTCCCAAAGTGTTAGGCAGGGCCGAATCTACACATTTTGAATCATTCAGCCATGAATTGCTGGAATACCCCCAGTATACCCGGCCGGCAGTATTTCGCGGGATGCGGGCGCCGAAGATACTTTTATCCGGCAACCATAAATTGATTGAAAAATGGCGAAAAGAAAAAGCAGTGGAAATAACTAAAAAGAAAAGACCAGACCTCTTAAGGTAGAAAGTAGAAGGTAGAAAGGAAGGAGTAATAGAGATGAAGCAGATTGAGCTGATTGAGTCAGCCTATATTAAAAAAGATATTCCTAAATTCAAAACGGGCGATACGGTTTGCGTATATGTAAAGATTAAAGAAGAAGATAAGGTGCGCATTCAGGCTTTTGAAGGAATAGTAATAAGCAGGCGCGGCAGGGACATAACAGCGACATTTACCGTGCGCAAGGTTTCTTATGGAGAAGGGATAGAAAGAACTTTTCTTTTACATTCTCCGTTAATTGATAAGATTGAGATAATCAAGACCGGCAAAACCAGAAGAGCAAAGCTTTATTACCTTAGAGAAAAGGTCGGAAAGAAGTCAAAAATTGCGCAAAGACTGGAGAAAACATAATCTAAAGTTGCAGAGATTTGAGAAGGGCGTCTGCCCCCGAAAATACAAGCTCGTGGCAGGGGTGGATGAAGCCGGCCGCGGACCTTTAGCCGGCCCGGTAGTAGCTTGTGCAATTATTTTGAAAGAGCGCTTATTCACAGCTAAAATTTTTGATTCCAAGAAGCTCTCCTTTGCCGCTCGCCAACAGGCCTTTGCCGAACTGATTAAAAAAGCACACATAGGCGTGGGAGTAGCGGACAGAGAATTGATTGACCGAAAAAATATTCTGCAGGCTACCGTAATAGCGATAAGAAAGGCTGTGGAGAATTTGAGACTAAAGCCGCAATACCTGCTTGTGGACGGCAACTTTAAAAAGCATCTTTTACCTTATCCTTGCCGCAGTGTGGTTGGGGGAGACGGGCTGTGCCTTTCTATTGCCTGCGCTTCAATTGTAGCCAAAGTCTTCAGAGATAACTTAATGTCCTATTATTCAGCCCTTTATCCTCAATACGGTTTTAACCGCAATCGCGGCTATTATACCAAAGAACACCTGCGCGCGATTAAGAAATACGGCATAACACCTATTCATCGCCGCAGCTTTCGGCCAATCAGGAAAGATGTAACTACAGTTAAAAAGTTAAAAAGTTAAAAAGTTTTAAAAGTTCAAAAAGTTTAACTTTTAAACTTTCCAACTTGGCAACTTTTAAAACTTAAATATGGAGGTATGCAATGGAGCAAGGAGAGACCTTTAAGGAAAGAAGAAGGTATCTGCGTCTTAAGACATCTGTGGAAGTGGAATATACAATTATCGGCAAGCCGGGAACGATAGAGGCGTTTTCAAAGAATATAAGCGCCGGAGGCCTTTGTGTAATTACCGGAGAGGAACTGGTAAAAGATACTCCTTTAGAACTGGTGATAAAGATCCCCGACTTAAAAGACCCCATTCGCGCTCTGGCCAGAGTGGTTTGGCAAAAAACAATCGAGCCTGCTCAGGAAGAAACTAAGGGGCGGTTTGATACGGGCATAGAATTTACCGGCATCAGTGATTTCGACCGCTTTAATATTAACCGTTATGTGAAGGAGCGCATTGAGCCGCAGGATTAAGAGAAGACATAACTTATCCCCCCTTGTTTTCTCCCTGCAGATTTGCCAATGCAAATCTAAACGCAGGG